>NZ_JBHYMF010000084.1:0-30150 GCF_042742855.1 Streptomyces sp. NPDC058877
CACACGGGTTCATCAGGTGCAGGCCGACGACCACGCCTTCGAACCGCTCTTGAACGCGTACGCGTCGGAGCAGGTGGTGATGCTCGTGTTGAAGGCGCCCGACGGGTCAGCGATCCCGCTGATGTCGGAGATCCACGTGTTGGTGTTCGTCCACGCGATCCGGGCCGTCTCCTTGCTCACCTGCGTGGCGCTCGGCGACACCGATATGGTCGCCCCCCAGCCGTTCGCGGTGACCGTCGCGGTGTTCTTGATCGTCTCGACCTTGTACGCGGACCCGCTCTTGAGGGCCTTCGAGGACGTGGCGAACGAGCACTTGTCGCTGTAGAAGTTGCAGTTCCAGGTGTTGGCCTGGATGACTGCTCCGGTACCCGGAATGGAGACCGAGGCGCTGTCGGAGATCGTGGCGCCTTCGCTGGCAGCGGTGGCCTGACCCGCTCCGGCCAGCATCAGCCCTGCCAGGGCCACCGCGAGTGCGCCTCTTTTGGCGGCGCGGAAGGAAATGGACATGATGGTGCGCTCCTTGGTCGTTGTGGTGCGGATTGCAGACGTCGACGTCGGACCGCAGGGACCTTGCGACCGGTGGCTAACCGGTGTTCCCCCGAGGTCGTGGTGCGGAGCCGGCTGTTCGGCTTGGTCTGCCGTTGTCGGCTTCGCGGTGTGAGCCTCACACAGATCAAATCCTGTGTCCCCACGGACCGTGGAGTTCCGCGGGGGACGGCTGAGACAGGGGTGACTTGTGGCTCGAACGGAGTAGGGCCGGTACTGATTGAGCGGGGATCTTGGCGCACTTCCCGCATGTCCATCGCCAGGCAACTGCGCTGGACGCCGCCATAGAACGGGTGAATCTCTTTCCGTGTCGTCCGCGTGGCGCTATTGCAGTTGAGGCGTTCGATATGCCTGTGGAGACTAAACGTTCGATAAACGCCTGATTGGCGGCATCAACCGGGCGAGCTGTCAGGCTCCTTCCTCCGCTCGCCGGCGTGCGTCCCAGTCGAGAAACTGCGGATCGGCCTGCTTGCTGTGCCAGATCGATCCCTCGGTCCGTTCGTACTTCGGAGCCCATGGGCGGTCGATGACGGGACGGATGTGGAGGTGGCGGAGCGGAGGGGCGCCGGCCTTGCGGTTCCGGCTGAACCACAGCGCGCTCTGCTCGTGCCGCCGGGCTTGTGCGCGGTGCAGGGGCGGGAGGGCGCCGTTGACCCGTGCCGGCGAGTAGGTGTTGGTCGGCGCGGAGGACGGACGCCAGGAGTCGGCGATCGCCCAGTGCGCTGTGGCGTCGCCCAACTCGGGTTTGTCGTTGTACGGGTAGCTGACCCGGCGGCTGGTCTCCGCGCAGAAACGGAGGCCGTCCAGGATGTTGCCGCTCGCGAGGCGGCGCCAGTGGGGCGAGGCGATGATCACGGCGAGGCTGACGTCCTCGGGACAGACCGCGGTGAACAGTTTCGAGGTGCTGTAGGTGCTAGTACTCCAGCAGGATTTTGGTGTCTGACCTGGTCTTTCGCTGGGTGGCGGGAGTGTGGCGGGACTTCGGTCGTGCGGGGGCGGTCTCATGGGGATCGCCCCTCGAATGTGCGACAACGCCGCTGGTAGTGACAGCGGCGGGCGACTGCTTGGCGTCGGCGGCGCCAGTTCGACCAGTTCCGTGCCTGGCTCGAAGGCCGGCGGGCCGCGTATGTGCTGGCCACCAAGGTCAACGACACCGTGATCACCGCTGACGGCCAGGACGCCCGCGTCGACGCTCTGGTCGCGGCCTTGCCGAAGCAGGCGTGGAAGCGGATCTCGGCCGGAGCCGGAGCCCATGGTCAGCGGATCTACCACTGGGCCCGTGTCGCCGTCCGGCCGTCCTGGGAGGGCGGGTACGGGCACTGGGTGATCGCCCGCCGCAGCCTGGCCGACCCTGCCGACCTCGCCTATTACGTTTGCTACGGACCGACCACTTCCCGGTTGAAAGACCTGGTCAGGGCCGCTGGGGCGAGGTGGGAGGTGGAGGAGTGCTTCCAGATCGCGAAAGGCGAGTGCGGGCTCGACCACTACCAGGTGCGGCTCTACCGGGCCTGGTACCGGCACATCACCCTGGCCATGACCGTCCTCGCCTACCTCACATCCATCCGCGCGCAAGAAGTCGCAAAAGGGGCAGCGGAGATGACGAGCGAGATCTCATACCCCTCTGCGTCCCGGAGATCCGCCGGATGATCGGGCGCGTCGTCGTCACGCCCCGCTGTCACAGCGACGAGCGCTGTCCGCACTGGTCACGCTTCCGGCGCCGTAGCCAGGCCAGAGCCCGCCGCTGCCATTGCCAACGCCGAGGCCACGACCCACACATTCGGTTGCAGCGCTAACGCACATGCCGCGACTCGCTAGCCCACCCCGCGACGAAAGGTCACTCTGCAAAGCGAACGATCACACGGAGAGTGAAGCTGCGAAACGAAGAGATCGGCGTCACAGGACAGAAACGATGATCGCCCAGAGCGAACAAACGTCCGGGAACATTCCGAGGCTCACAAGCATTGAGTCCGTACAGCTCAACTTGACTGCCGAAGGGGAAATCATGGCTTCTGAGTCCGTGGCGTCCGTGCCGCTCACCCTGCCCGTGCTGCCGCTCGACGACGAGGTCGTGCTGCCCGGAATGGTGGTGCCGCTGGACCTGTCCGACAACGAGGTGCGGGCCGCCGTCGAGGCCGCCCAGGCCGCAGCCCGCACCGGGGCGGGCAAGCCCCGTGTGCTGCTCGTGCCGCGGGTCGACGGGACCTATGCCAGCACCGGCGTCCTGGGCACCGTCGAGCAGGTCGGACGGTTGTCCGACGGCGATCCCGGCGCGCTGATCCGGGGCCTCGGCCGCGTCCGCATCGGCGCCGGTACGACCGGCCCCGGCGCCGCCCTGTGGGTCGAGGGCAGCACCGTCGCGGAGACCCTTCCCGACCCGCTGCCCGGCTCGGTGGCGGAGCTGGTCAAGGAGTACAAGGCGCTGGCCACCAGCTGGCTCAAGAAGCGTGGTGCCTGGCAGGTCGTCGACCGCGTCCAGCAGATCGACGGCGTCGGTGCCCTCGCCGACAACTCCGGTTACTCGCCCTTCCTCACGGTCGCACAGAAGGTCGAGCTCCTGGAGACCGCCGACCCGGTCGCCCGCCTCAGGCTGGCCACCGCCCAGCTCCGCGAGCACCTCGCCGAGCAGGACGTCGCCGAGACCATCGCCAAGGACGTCCAGGAGGGCGTCGACAGGCAGCAGCGCGAGTTCCTGCTCCGCCGCCAGCTCGAAGCCGTCCGCAAGGAACTGCGCGACCTCAACGGCGAGAAGGAGGGCGAGGAGTCCGACGACTACCGCGCCCGCCTGGAGGCCGCCGACCTGCCCGAGAAGGTGCGGGAGGCGGCGCTCAAGGAGTTGGACAAGCTGGAGCGGTCCAGCGACCAGTCCCCCGAGGGCTCCTGGATCCGCACCTGGCTGGACACCGTCCTCGAACTGCCCTGGAACGAGCGGACCGAGGACCAGTACGACATCCAGGGAGCCAAGGCGGTCCTGGACGCCGAGCACGCCGGGCTCGACGACGTGAAGGAGCGGATCACCGAGTACCTGGCGGTGCGCAAGCGGCGCGCCGAGCGCGGTCTCGGCGTGGTCGGCGGGCGTCGAGGCGGCGCCGTCCTCGCCCTCGTCGGCCCGCCCGGCGTCGGCAAGACCTCGCTGGGCGAGTCCGTCGCGCACGCGATGGGGCGGAAGTTCGTGCGGGTCGCCCTCGGCGGCGTCCGGGACGAGGCGGAGATCCGCGGCCACCGCAGGACCTACGTCGGCGCCCTGCCCGGTCGGATCGTCCGGGCCGTCAAGGAAGCCGGTTCGATGAACCCGGTGGTCCTGCTCGACGAGATCGACAAGGTCGGCTCCGACTTCCGGGGCGATCCGGCGGCGGCCCTCCTCGAAGTCCTCGACCCCGCGCAGAACCACACCTTCCGCGACCACTACCTGGAGGTCGAGCTCGACCTGAGCGACGTGGTGTTCCTCGCGACCGCCAATGTGCTCGAAGCCATTCCCGAGGCCCTGCTCGACCGCATGGAGTTGGTGCGCCTCGACGGCTACACCGAGGACGAGAAGGTCGTCATCGCCCGTGACCACCTGCTTCCGCGCCAGTTGGAGCGGGCCGGTCTGGAGCCCGACGAGGTGGTCCTGGAGGAGGCGTCGCTGCGCAAGCTGGCCGGCGAGTACACCCGCGAGGCCGGCGTCCGTACCCTGGAGCGGGCCGTCGCGCGGCTGCTGCGGAAGGTCGCCGCCCAGCACGAACTGGGCGACCGCGAGCTTCCTTTCACGGTCGGCCCCGAAGACCTCCGGGACCTCATCGGACGACCGCACCACGTGCCCGAGTCGGCCCAGGACCCGGCCGAGCGCCGGACGGCCGTGCCGGGCGTCGCCACCGGACTCGCGGTGACCGGCGCGGGCGGTGACGTCCTCTTCGTCGAGGCCTCCCTCGCCGATCCGGAGACGGGCGCCGCGGGACTGACCCTCACCGGTCAACTGGGCGACGTGATGAAGGAGTCGGCGCAGATCGCGCTCTCCTTCCTCCGCTCGCACGGAGCGGAGCTGGAGCTGCCCGTCACCGGCCTCAAGGACCGGGGCGTGCACATCCACTTCCCGGCGGGGGCGGTGCCGAAGGACGGACCGAGCGCGGGCATCACGATGACGACGGCCCTCGCCTCCTTGCTGAGCGGTCGCCTCGTCCGCACGGACGTGGCCATGACCGGCGAGGTCTCCCTCACCGGTCGGGTGCTGCCGATCGGCGGGGTGAAGCAGAAGCTGCTGGCCGCGCACCGGGCGGGCATCACCACGGTCGTCATCCCCAAGCGGAACGAGGCGGATCTGGACGACGTCCCGGCGGAGGTCCTGGAGAAGCTGGAGGTGCACCCGGTGACGGACGTCCGTCAGGTCCTGGAGATCGCCCTCTCCCCGGCGGCGCTGCCGGTCGAAGTGGCGGCCTGAGACACGGCCGTTGCCCTTTTCGCACCAGAGCGGGGCGTCCTCGACGGGCGCCCCGCTCCGGCGTACGGACTGTCAGTCCCGGCTGGCATCCTCGTACACATGAACGACGACGCCTTCTGGGTCCTCATCGACGAGTTGAGCCGCCGGCCCGGTGACCGGGACGAGCGACTGGAATGGCTGCGGGCGGAACTGATGCGCCGTCCGGCGGCCGAGAGCGTGGCGTTCCAGGTGCAGCTGGAGAGGGCGTGCGGGGCCGCCGACACGACCGCGCTCTGGACGGCGGCGAACCGGATCGAGGGCGGTTCCTGCACCGACGACGGTTTCCACTACTTCACGGTCTGGCTGGTGGGTCAGGGGCGTGCGGTGTACGAGGCGGTCCTCGCGGATCCGGACGCGCTGGCCGACGTGCCGGGGGTGAGGGCCCTGGCGGGCCGACACCCGGACGAGTGGCGCGACGACGAGTGGCCCGAGTGGGAGGAGCTCGACTACGTGGCCCAGGACGCGTACGACGAGCTGACCGGTCAGGAGGACGACGACGGGGAGGAGTTCCTCGACGCCGTCGAGGAGGCGGAGGACGCCGCGGTGACGGCGGGAGAGTGGGAAGAGGGCGGGGAGCCCCGGGGGCATCGGCCGGAGGGGTGGGTGACGCCCCGCCTCTCCGCCCTCTTCCCGCTCGGCGCCTCCGGCCCCTAGGAAGGGCCCGCGAAGGGGCCCGGGAGGCGTCCTAGGAGGCGGAGGAGTCGCGGCGGCGGCCCAGCAGCAGGCTGCCCGCAGCGAAGACGGCGAGGGCGCCCGCACCCGTGAGCGCCAGAGGGAGCGGCGAAGAGGGGGCCCCGGTGGTCTCGGCGGAGAGGGCCGGGGGCTGCTCGTCGCCTCCGTGGCCCGCGTGGCTGACGGTGGAGAGCGTGGAGCCCGCCGCGATCTCGGCCTCGGTCGGCGCCTCGGCGGCCCCGGCCCCGCTCGCTGCCGCCGGTGCGCCGAAGGTGACGTCCGAGCAGCTGTAGAAGGCCTCGGGGCTGTCGTTGCGCTGCCACACCTTGTAGACGATGTGGCGGCCGGTGCGGGCCGGCAGGGTGCCCGTGAAGCCGTAGTAGCCGTCGGTCGCGGTGCGGGTGGTGTCGTAGACGGCGACGGGGTTCGGGTCCAGGTCCGACCACTTCAGCGGCTGGGTCGGGTCGAAGCCGGCCTTGGTGATGTAGACGGTCATGGTGCCGGAATGCGGAGCCGTCACCCGGACCTTGAAGTCGAAGGAGCCGGCTGCGACGGCCGTCGAGGGCCAGTCGGTGCGTGCCCAGTCCAGCGCGCGGTACTTCTCGCGGTTGGCCGAGCAGAGCTTGCCGTCCGGGATGAGGGCCTGGTGCTGTCCGGCGGCGTTGGCGATGTTGACCTCGTTCCAGTCGTAGAGCGGCTGGGTGCCGGAATCGGCGACGAGGTCCTTGCACACCTGCGACTTGGGCGTCTCGGGGCCTTCGGCGTAGCAGGCGGCCACGCGGCTCACGGGGTTGAAGACGGCCCCGTGGGCGCCGGCGGCGGTGGGAGTGAGGCCGACGAGCGCGGCGGCCGAGAGGGTGGCGGCGGCGACGGCGGCGGTGCGGCGGTAGGAGGGCATGCGAGGGCTCTCTCTCGTGCGTGGGGGAGTACGGAACGAGCAACGCGCGCGGGACGCCTGGAAGTTGAGTACCGAGCGGCCGGCGTAGAGCCTCGCATTGGTCCATACCAATCGGCAAGGGCTGGGGGTGGAAAAAGCCGAAACGACCTCCCGGATGCCGTAGGTCCGGGAGGTCGTCGAAAGGCGGGGCGTCCGTGGCGGTGCATCCGGGGAGGGGGGAAGTGGTGGTGTGCGTCAGCCGTTCGCGAGCGCCCGGACCCGCGAGAGGTCTCCGTTGAACTTGTCGTGGTCGCCGACGGTCGGACCCGAGGAGGTGTACTGCCACATCGTGTAGTACGCCCAGCCGGCGGGGAGTTCGCCGACCTGGGAGGCGTACCGCGCGATCCACAGCGGGTTGGTGGAGGTGAAGCCCCCGTAGTTGCCGGTGCACTGCTTCCACCAGCTGGTGGCCGTGTAGATCACCGGGTCGCGTCCGGTCCGGTACCGGTAGCGGTTCACGAAGTCCTGGATCCAGGCCACCATCCCGGACGTCGACTTGCCGTAGCAGGTGGCGCCGTACGGGTTCCATTCGAGGTCGAGCACGCCCGGCAGGGTCTTGCCGTCCTTGGACCAGCCGCCGCCGTTGTTCACGAAGTAGTCGGCCTGGGCGGTACCGGAGGCGGTGTCCGGGGTCGCGAAGTGGTAGGAGCCGCGGATCATGCCCACGTTGTACGAGCCGTTGTACTGCTGCGCGAAGTAGGTGTTCTTGTAGTACGTGCCTTCCGTCGCCTTGACGTAGGCCCACTTCACGCCGCTGTTCCACAGCGTCGACCAGGCCACGTTGCCCTGGTGGCCGGAGACGTCGACGCCCTCCGTCTGGACGGCCAGGAGGGAGGGGGAGCCGCCGGGCTTCGCCCCCTTGCCGTCGTGGGCGATCACGCCCATGCCCATGTGGGCGGAGCCGCGCGGCGGCAGCTGTCGGGCGCCCGGATCCTGGGCGGCGGCGGTGCCGGAGGGGCCGAGGGCGAGGAAGGGCGCGACCGCGAGGGCGGCGCCGATGAGGGTGGTTCCGGATCTGTGCACACGCATCGCGTGCCTCCGAAGGGCTCGTGGGGGAGCGGGGGTGGCAAACCTGCAATGGACATGTCATTCAGGCTTCCGGAGGAGACGCTACGCACGTAGACCCGTCCGGTGGAAGGGGGCCTGGTTGCCGTCGTTGGTCTACGCCTGCGAAATACTGGGGGAGCTGCGGCGACGGGTGCCGCCGGAAGAAACTTTCAGCGACCGGAAAGCGCGCGAGAGGTGCTGACGTGCACGGAAGCGGTACGGAAAAAGAAGGTCGGGCCGCCGTCGGGGGCGGTGTGGACCAGGAGTTCCTCGCCCTCGAACGGGAACTCGCGGTCTTCCTGCGCCGTGCCCGTGCCCAGTCCGGAGAGATGGCCCGCGAGGTCCACCCCGAGCTGGAGCCCGCCGCCTACGGCCTCTTCGTTCGCCTGGACGACGCCGGCCCCCAGCGGGCCACCGAACTCGCCGGTTACTTCGGCGTCGGCAAGGCCACCATGAGTCGCCAGCTCCGGGCCCTGGAAGAGCTCGGGCTGGTCGCCCGGGACCCGGATCCCGCCGACGGCCGCGCCTCGCTCGTCCGCCTCACCGAGGAGGGGCGCAGCCGCTTCCGCAGCGTCCGGGACGCCCGGCGCGAGCGCTACGTCCGCAAGCTCGCCGACTGGGACCGCGCCGAGGTGGCCGAACTCGCCCGCCTCCTCAACCACTTCAACGTCCGCTCGGAGGGCTGAAGGGGCGGGACGCGCGACCTTTCCCGTACGGAGTCGGGGAGGAGGGCGACCGCACATTCGGGTCCGGGACTCCGGCCCCCACGCCTCAGCCCTCGGCCCCCATGCGCCGGCCCCCACGCCCCAGCCTTCAGCCCCAGGCCGTGGGCCCGGGCCCCGAGGGGTGCGGGGCGGCAGGCGCGGAGGGCCCGCGGAACGGCCTTCCCGCTCGGTCAGTGCTCCCGCAGCTCCGCGTAGACCGCGCTCGCGTCGTCGTGGAGCTTCCAGCGGTGCGCCCCGCCCGCCCGCGGGTCCGCCTCCTCCAAGGCGCGCACCCGGCGGAGCAGGCCGGCCGGCCCCTCCTTGCGCAGCACGCCGAAGCAGTCCGTCCAGTCACCCTCGCCGAACAGCTCCACCCAGCGGCTCGCCCCGTCCGTGAGTGCCGCCAGGGCCCGCACCTCCGCGCGGGGCGTGCTGCCGACCACCGCCCGGTCGGCGACCGCGGGATCCGCAGCCGCGGTGAAGAAGCCGCCTTCCCGGTTGCGCAGCCGGTCCGTCGCCTCCAGGGAGCGCAGGACCTCGCGCGGCACCCGGTCGAGCCGGTCGTCGAGCACGGCCCGCACCGAACCGTCCGGCGCCTCCAGGAGCAGGGCGGAGTCGGAGAGGACGAGGTGCTCGACCGCGACCTCGTCCCAGCGGGCGATCACCACGGTTGCCTGCGGTGTCCGCACGTGAGAAAGGTCACAGGTGTCACGGTGGGTGTTCGCGGTGCGCCGGATTGCCAGCGAGAGGATCTCGGACAGGGGCACGTCTCGCCGGGAACCGGACAGTTCGGTCAAAGCCCCGCCCAGGCGCGCGGTGAACCAGGGGACCGTGTGCACACAACCGTCATCACCCGCGGGGGGTGTGACGCCGTCGAGCAGGACGATGGTTCCCCCGGCCCCCGAAGCTGGTAGAGCTGCGGCCACCCAGTCCTCGTTGGGGCGTTCGGGGCTGCCGGGCAGGGAGGCGAGTTCGCTGCGCATGCCGTCCAGTGTGCCCGCTCCCGCGGTTTCTCCCGGGAGTCCCTTCACGGGACCTGCAAATGACCAGAAAAGGCCTGTACCAACCCCGTGGAGGTGGCGAAAAGGCCGGAACACGCCCCTCCGGGGAGCTGCGGGCGCGCATCCTGCCAAAGCCCGACCGGAAGATCCAACCGGCACCCGGTCCGCCGCCGCCGGCTCCAGCGACGGAAGTTGTTAGCCAACTACTGAGTGTTGTTCACTCGTTCGGGTGGCGGAGTGGCCGATGCCCGTCCCCTTCCCGGAAGCGCTGGAATGGTCGGAAGCCGTACCAGGGGTGGGGGCGCTCCATGTGACCGGTCGTCACCTCTGCTTCATGGGCGGACGAAACAAGAATGCGAGCACCGGTGGAGAAGAAGCGGCCTCGGAGCAAGAACGGCACGCAGAGCCAGACCCCCGGTGAGCCGCTGGCCCCCACCGGCCGGACCCAGCGCGTCCGCAACCGACTCGTCGTCGGCGTCGCCCTCGTCGGCGTCACCGTCCTCGCCGCCGGAGCCCCCGCGATCCTCGCCGCCTCCACCGAGTTCATCGAGACCCAGCGCCTGATCACCCTCGCCGAACTCGACCGACAGGCCGTCACCCTCGCGCACTCGCTGGCCGACGAGCGGGACGAGGTCGTGGCCTACGTCGCCGCCGGCCGCGACCGTCAGAGCGGCGACGACAAGCACCGGCGGCAGGTCACCGACGCCCGGTCCACCCGGGTCGACCGCCAGATCGACGAGATCCTGCCCGCCGCCCCCTCCGAGCTTCGCCGCGACCTCTCCGGAGTGCCCTCCATCCGCCGTGCCGCACTCACCGGCAAGGGCACGGCCCTGGAGGCCCACCGGGCGTACTCCAACGTCATCGCCAAGCTCCAGGCCCTTGCCGACGAGCTCGCCGACAAGACCCCCGCCCGTGCCGTCGACGTCCTTCCGGTCGGGACCACCCGGGCCCCCGCCGCCCTCGGCCGCGCCGTCGAACAGGCCTCCGCCACCCGTGGCCTCCTGCTCGCCGCGCTCTCCGTGCCGCAGCCCGAACCCACCGGGGGCGTCCACTACGACCCCCAGACCGGAACCTACGTCGCCGATGAGCCCGAGGGCGCCGCCGAGGCCAACCGGGCCCGTGACGCCCTCACGGCCGCCGCCCAGCAAGCACGCGTGCGCGAACTCGCCGCCCTCGGCGACTTCGACCAGGCCGCCGGCACCCCCGCCCGCGACTCCCTCGCCGCCACCGTCACCGGCCCCGACGTCAAGACCGCACAACTCGCGCTCGCCAGCCTCACCGACCAGCCCCAGCTGACCGAGGCCGAGCGCGGGACGGACCCGGTCGCCCTGGAGTCCGCCCTCTCCGCGCGCATCGAGCAGATGCGCGGCGTCGAGTCCGCCCTCGCCACCGAGCGGGTCGCGCGCCTCGGAGACCTCCGCGATGACGACGTCACCGCCCTGGAACTGCGCCTCGCCTTCCTCGGCGGCTGTCTGCTGGTCGCGGTCGGCATCTCCACCTACGTCGCCCGCAGCCTCACCCGGCCGCTCGCGGTCCTCCGCCTCGGCGCCGCCCGGCTGGCCGCCGCCCCCGAGCCGCACACCGAAGAAGCGGTCCGCTTCACCGGTCGCAACGACGAGTTCGCCCAGGTCGTCCGGTCCCTCAACGCCCTGCACGGCAAGCTCGCCGGACTCGCCGCGCGCACCGAGCGGCTCACCGACGAGCAGGCCGACCTGGCCGCGGCCAAGGAGGCCGTCGGCACCGAGCTGGCCACCCAGCGCGCCGAGCTCCAGGGCCGGGTCGCCCTCCTCACCGCCGACCTCGAACGGCTCAGGAACACCGTCCACCACACGTTCGTCAACCTCTCGCTGCGCAGCCTCGGGCTCGTCGAGCGGCAGCTCGGGGTGATCGAGAAGCTGGAGGAGCGCGAGCAGGACCCGGACCGGCTCGCGACCCTCTTCAAGCTCGACCACATGGCGACCGTCATGCGGCGCCACAGTGAGAACCTCCTGGTCCTGGCCGGTCATGAGCACGTCCACGGCCATGCCGGACCGGTCCCGCTCGTCGACGTGCTGCGCGCGGCCGTCAGCGAGATCGAGCGGTACGAGCGGGTCACCATCCAGTCCCTGCCGCCGCACACCCAGATCGCGGGCTTCGCCGCGGACGACCTCAGCCACCTGGTTGCGGAACTCCTGGAGAACGCCACCTCCTTCTCGCCGCCCGACGCCGAGGTCCAGCTCTCCGGCTGGCTCCTGGAGAGCGGCGAGGTGATGCTCTCCGTGCAGGACGCTGGCATCGGCATGACCGCCACTCGCTTCGCCGAGCTCAACGCCCGCCTCGCCGAGGCCGACGCGGAGGCCTTCGAGGGCGAGGGGCTCGGCATGCGGGTCATCGCCCGCCTCGCCGCCCGTCACGGGGTCCGCGTCGAGCTGCGCGAGCAGCAGCCGGGCGGCACGGCCGCCGTCGTGGTCCTGCCGCTGCCCCTGCTGCCGAGCGCCCCGCCGCCGGCCCCCACGGACTCCGTGGGGGGCGCCGGTGCGGCGGGCGTGCTCCAGCTGCCCGGCTCGGTCGCGGAGGCCAACTCCAACACGCTGCCGTCCCGGACCCGCGATCCGCTCGTCGAAGCCGCGGAACGCGCCTTCCAGGCGGCCGAAGTGCAGGGCGACGCGGAACGGGTCCGGGCACGGACTCCGGAGCAGGAGTACGCCTCTCCCTCCGAGGTCCGGTCGGACGACCCCTACGGGCACGGGCCGGAGGAGTCCTCCGCGTCCGGGCGCGGAGAACCGGCCGGGGCCCCCGAGCACGGGCCGTCCGTCGCCGAGACCACCCTGCAGGTGCGGCTGCCCGTTCCGTCGTCGGAGCCGGACGTCCACGAGCGGGCCGGCGACGGGGAGGAGCCCCTCGTCGGGGCGCCCGTGCCGACACCCGCGCCGACCGCCGCGCCGTCCGCGCCGACCGCCGAAGCCCCGCTCGCCGGGGAACCGGTGCCCGGACCGCGCCCCGGACAGTGGGAGCGGGTCACCGAGAAGGGCCTGCCCAAGCGCACCCCTCAGGTGGTTCGACAGGCGGGCCCCAGCGCCACCCCCCGCCAGGGGGCCGTGGACGCGGAGGCCCTGCGCCGCCGGCTCGGCGGCTTCCACCGGGGGGCCCTGGCCGGACGGCGTGACGTGGAGGCGGAGCTGGGCACGGCGCGAATAGACGCCACCAGGACTGCACGTACAGGGGAGATGACGGGGGACACAGGCGAGGAGGCACGCAGTTGACTGCGACGGGAACGTTCGGACTGAGCACGGAAGCCCGCAACCTGCAATGGCTGCTGGGGAATTTGGTGGAGGAGGTGCCGGGGCTCCGCTCGGTGGCCGTCGTCTCCTCGGACGGACTGATGCTGCTCTCGTCGGACTCGGCCGCCCAGCCGACCGCGGCGGACGCAGCCGGCAACGACCGCCCCCGAGGGCCGCGCGGCTCCAGCGCCGATCTGGCCACCATCGTCTCCGGCATCGGCAGCCTGACCGTCGGTGCCGCCCGGTTGATGGACGGCGGCGGCGTCAAGCAGACGATGGTGGCGATGGAGGAGGGCAGCGTCTTCGTCATGTCCATCAGCGACGGCTCACTGCTCGGCGTGCACGCCGAGCCCGACTGCGACATGAGCGTGGTGGCCTACCACATGGCCCTCTTCGTGGGCCGCGCCGGCCACGTACTCACCCCCGAAGTCCGCAGCGAGTTGCGCAAATCGCTGGAGAGTCCCCGGTGACCTCCGCCTCGCACGCCTTCAGGCTGCCGGTACGGGGAGAGGGGCGGCGCCCCGCGCGCGTGCGTCCGTACTCGCTGACCGGCGGCCGTACCCGCTTCGGTCACGTCCTGCTCGTCGAGACCTTCGTGGCGGCGCTCGAAGCGCCCGCCGCGCGCAGGGCCCTGACGGACGGCGGGCCGACCGCCCGGGGCCTGATGCCGGAGATGCGGGCCATCGTCGGGATCTGCCGCCGGATGCGGACGGTGGCGGAGATCTCGGCTCTTCTGAAGATGCCGTTGGGGGTCGTCCGGGTGCTGCTCAGCGACCTGGCCGACCAGGGAAAGATCCGCGTGTACGGGACCGGTCACGGCACCGGGCAGCCCGACCGCGCGCTCCTCGAAAGGGTGCTGAGTGGACTCCGTCGTCTCTGACGCCACCGCCGTCTCCGAAACCGCCACCACCGAGGCGCCGGCGACCGCCGGCATCCCCGTCCAGCCGGGGTCCGCGGATCCCCTGAGTCGTGCCGCGGAGCCCGATCCCGCGGAGATAGACACCGAAGAAGGCGCCCAGGACTGGCAGCTCGACCACTCCCGGGCCCCGATCGCGACGAAGATCGTCGTCGCGGGGGGCTTCGGGGTCGGCAAGACCACCTTCGTCCGCGCGGTCTCGGAGATCACCCCGCTGCAGACCGAAGCCCTGATGACCCGGGCGAGCGAGGACACCGACGACCTCACGGCCACCCCGGACAAGCTCACCACCACGGTGGCGATGGACTTCGGCCGCATCACCCTCGACAGCGACCTGGTGCTGTACGTCTTCGGCACGCCGGGGCAGCAGCGCTTCTGGTTCATGTGGGACGACCTGGTGCGCGGTGCGATCGGGGCGATCGTGCTCGCCGACACCCGACGGCTCACGGACTGCTTCCCGGCACTCGACTACTTCGAGAGCTGCGGACTGCCGTACATCGTGGCCGTCAACCACTTCGAGGGCACGGAGCTGTTCGAGGCGGACGACGTGCGGGAGGCCCTGACCGTACCCGCGCACGTACCCGTGGTGATCATGGATGCGCGCAAGCGGTACAGCGTCGTGGAGAGCCTGCTCGCGATGGTCGCGCACGCTCTCGAAGCCACCCCCGAATAGCCCGCCCCGTCACGCCAGGAGCCCCGCCCATGCGGAAGATACTCATAGTCGGCGCCGGCCAGTCCGGCCTGCAGCTCGCCCTCGGACTCCAGTCGCAGGGGTACGAGGTCACCCTGATGTCGAACCGGACGGCGGACGAGATCCGCAACGGCCGGGTCATGTCCACCCAGTGCATGTTCCACACCGCCCTCCAGCACGAGCGGGACCTCGGACTCAACTTCTGGGAGTCCCGGGCACCCCGGATCGAGGGCGTCGGCGTCTCCGTCGCCGGCCCCGACGCCACCCGCCCGATCGACTGGGTCGGCCGGCTCGACGGCTACGCCCAGTCCGTCGACCAGCGCGTGAAGATGGCCGGTTGGCTGGACGCCTTCGCCCAGCGCGGCGGACAGCTGGTGGTGCACGGCGCGGCCGTCGGTGACCTGGACTACTTCTCCCGCAACTACGACCTGGTCCTCGTCGCCGCCGGCAAGGGCGAACTGGTCTCCATGTTCAGCCGTGACGAAGCCCGTTCGCCGTACGACCAGCCACAGCGCGCGCTGGCCGTCGCGTACGTCCACGGCCTCGGCCCGCGTCCCGAGCACCCCGACTACGACGCGGTCCGCTGCAACATCGTCCCCGGCGTCGGCGAACTCTTCGTGATGCCGACCCTCACCACCAGCGGTCGCGCCGACATCCTCTTCTGGGAAGGGGTCCCCGGCGGTCCGCTCGACGTCTTCCGGGGCGTCAAGGACCCCTCCGAGCACCTAGCGCTGACGCTGGAACTGATGGAGAAGTTCACGCCCTGGGAGTACGCGCGGGCCACCAAGGTCGAGCTGACCGACGCGGGGGGCACCCTCGCCGGGCGGTACGCCCCGACCGTCCGCAACCCGATCGGCCGGCTCCCCGGCGGCGGACTGGTCCTCGGCGTCGCCGACGTGGTCGTCGCCAACGACCCGCTCACCGGCCAGGGCTCCAACTCCGCCTCCAAGTGCGCCGCCACGTACCTCGCCGCCATCGTCGAGCACGGTGACCGGCCCTTCGACGCGGAGTGGATGCAGGCGACCTTCGACCGCTACTGGCAGACGGTCCAGCACGTCACCAAGTGGACCAACACGATGCTGGCGCCCCCGCCGGAGCACGTCCTGAACCTCCTCGGCGCGGCCGGCCAGCTCCAGCCCGTGGCCGACCGCTTCGCCAACGGCTTCGACGATCCGGCCGATTTCGAGAACTTCTTCTACGAGCCGGAGCAGACCGCCGCCTACCTGGCCTCGGTCTCCGGAGCCTGACGCCCCCCATCGACGGCCGGTCCGCGCGACGGCCCGGCCGTCGGGGCGGACCGGCCGGGAGGCGGAGGCACGCAGAGGAGTGGGGACGGCGCCGAAAATCGGTCGATGCGGAGCGTTGCCCCGTTCGATCATGGAGGCATGTCCCTCTCCCAGACCCTTGCCCGAGTCGACGCCGACCTGGCCGCCGGGCGCGTGCCGATGGCGCGCCAGCGCCTCCGCGGGCTCGTTTCCTCCTTCCCGTGCGACCCGTCCCTCCGGCGGCGGCTCGCCGGGGTGTACCGGCTGTACGGCGACGAGGCGGAGGCGGGGCGCTGGATGTTCCTCGAAGAGGACCGGAACGCGGACGAGACCGCCGCCTTCGAGGAGCGGTACGCCACTCCCGCTCGACGGATGAGGGCCCTCGCATGGCGCGGCCCCGAGGCATCGGCCGCCACGCCGTTCGCCGAGCGCCAGTTGTCCGCGGTGCGCACCGCCCGGGCCGAGGAACTGGGGCGGCCGGTCGACTGGGACGATCCCGCCTCCTACGAGGAGGGCGACGGTGACGGGGGCGTCCCGGACGGGGACGGTTGGACGGTCGGTGGTTTCCTCGCCGGCATCGGCTGTCTGCTCGGAGCGGTCGCCTTCCTGGCGGTCTGGGTGGTCGGCGTCATCGCGCTCTTCTCGTGAGCCGTGCCGACGGACCCGGGGTTCCGCACCCGTCGGGTCCGGTCGGCGGTGGGGCGGGGTCGGGGCCCGGGGCCGCTTGCGGGCAGGGGCGGGCGGGGAGCGGGCTTCAGCTCCCGTCGAAGCCCTCGTCCGTGCCGTCCCTCGCGTCCGACGGAAGGGCGGGCGGGGTGTAGTCGTCCAGGGCGATTCCGTCCGGATCGGGTCGTACGGCCCCGAGCAGGGGGTTCGCCGCGAGCGGCGAGACCTTCACCCTTCCGCCGGGGCGCGGGGCCTGCACCACCAGGCCCTCGCCCAGGTAGAGCGCCACATGGGTCGCGCCCGGGAAGTAGACCACCAGGTCGCCGGGGCGGAGCTCGGCCAGCGATACCCGGGGCAGGGTCGCCCATTGCTCCTGGCTGGTCCTCGGCAGCTTCCGACCGGCCGCTGCCCACGCCTGCTGGGTCAGCCCCGAGCAGTCGTACGCCTCCGGGCCCTCCGCCCCCCACGCGTACGGCTTGCCGATCTGGTCCACCGCGAAGCGCAGGGCCTCCGCGCCGGCACCGGACGGGGTACGGGTGCCGTCCAGGACGCCCGAGTCCAGCAGCTCGCGCTGTGCGCCGGCGGTCTGGACGCGCTCCAGCTCGGTGAGCCGGGCCAGTTGGTCCGGTGAGAGTCCGGCGAGCAGCTTCTCCACCTCGACCAGCTTGGCCCGCACTTCGTCACGGCGGGCGCGCTGCGCGGCGGCGAGCTCCTGTTGCCGGTCGAGTGCCTTGCGGGAGGTGCTCGCCAGGCCGTCGGCCCGCCGCTCGGCCGCCGTGAGCCGGGAGACGGCGTCGCCCCGCTCCCGGGCCACCCGGGCCATCAGGTGCCCCTGGTCCAGGGCGGACTGCGGGTCGGGGGCGAAGAGCAGCCGCAGGTAAGCGGAGAGTTCCGTCTTCCCCCGGTACTGGTCCCGGGCGATCCGACCGGCTGCGGCACGGCCTTCCGCGAGGGCGGTCCGGGCGGCGGTGAGGCGGGCGGTGACCTGCCGGGTGTCCGCCGTCTGGACCTTCAGCGCCTCCTCCGCGGCGTTGTACCGCTCGGTCGCCTCCTCGGCCTGCTGGTAGAGGGTCCGCAGCCGTGCGAGCAGTCCGCTGACGGAGCTCGTGCCGGGGGCCGGGAGGGCGGCGTCGTCGCCCTCGACGGCCGGTGTGCCCGCGCCGGGTTCCGCACCCGTTCCGGGTTCCGCATTCGGGTCGGATTCCGTGCCCGGTTCCGGTTCCGGTTCCGTGCCCGGGGCGTCAGCCGGGGCGCTGGACGCGGGATCGACCGGGCCGACCGGTTCCGCCGCGGGGTCGGCCCAGGCGATCGGGGCCTCCACCGGAGGGGGGTCGGGCGGGGCGGCCCCGGCCGCCGGGAGCACCCCGGCCAAGGCCGTCGCGGAGGCGAGGGCCCCCGTGCAGACCGTGCGCAGCAGGCTTTGCGACACGTCACCACCTCCATGGGGATGATGACGGGTCACTTCATCTGATGAGCGTACTCATCGGGTCGCGCCGTGGTGCATCACTCGTTCGGTGCCGCCGTCGACCCCTACCCCTCCTCCGTCGCCCCCGACCCGGGCTTCGCACCCGGTTTCGACCACGGCCACTTCAGCTCGCGCCGCTCCCGCCCCTCGGGGGCGTACACGTAGACCCAGCCGCGCTGCAGCCCGAGCCGCTTGGTGTGGCCCGCGGGCTCGCGCCGGTACGCGTACACGGTCGGCGGGTGCCCGTCGTGTGCCGGGACCGGCACCTCGTACCACTTGGCCGGGTGGCCGGTCGGGCCGAGCAGGATCGGCAGGACCCGGCCGTCGAGGGGGCCGCCGCGGAAGGGGGTGTTCTGGCTTCTCACCCCCTCAGTCTCCCCGACCCCGAGGGTTGCAGCAGACGGGCCGCCTCGCCCATCACCGGGACCGCCCGGCGGGCGAGCAGTCCCACCGGGCCTTCGGGGGTCTCCTGTGCGAGGAGCGTCCGGAACACCTCCGCGGTCTCCCCGTCGCTCGTCGCGGTCGCCGCGAGCAGGGCGACGAGGTGGTCGACAAGCCAGTCCCGCAGCTCCCGCTCCGGCGGCTGCTTGCCCTCGTCGAGCCAGATGAGCGAGGCCGCCTCCACGGCGGCGATCCACGTGCGGACCAGCATGCCGAGCCGGGGACCCGGCCGCTCCGCCCCGAGGTGGACGAGGATCTGCTCGGCGGCGGCCCGGCGCACCTCGTCCACGATCGCCGAGGTCCGGGAGGTCTCGGCGACGCTGCCGCCGCGCAAGAGGGCGCTGAAGCCGGTGTCGTGCTGGTCCACGAAGGCCAGGTAGCGGTCGAGCACCCGGCCGAGCCGTTCCGTGGGGGCTCCTTCGGCGGGCTCGGCGAAACAACGGTTCAGCGCGTCGGCATTGGAGCGGAGGGCGGCCTCGTACAGCTGCTGCTTGCCGCCGGGGAAGTAGCGGTAGACCAGGGGGCGCGAGACTCCGGCCGCCTCCGCGACGTCGTCGAGCGAGACGTCCTCGGGCGCCCGCTGGGCGAAGAGCTCCAGGGCGGCGCTGAGCAGCTGCCCGCGCCGCTCCTCGACGCTGAGCCTGCGGTACGCGGGGGTGGCGGCGCTCGTCATGTACCGCAGCGTATCCGCGGCGCGGGCCCTTCCGTCGGGCGGCCGGTGGGGGCGGACGGGGAAGGGGCGTCGGGCGACCGTGCTCCGCCCCGCGCGGCGATCGGGGAGGGGGCGCCGTCGGGCAGGGCGGCCGGAGCGGAAACACCTTGTGCGCAACTTGTTGACGATCCGTCTACCAACGTGTGAGCCTGGCGCCGGACCCGCTCCCCGCCGCCGCTCCCAAGGAGGCGTCAGTGTCGACGCGCGACCTCTACACCTCGGCCCCGTCCACGCCCACCTGGCAGGTGCCCGCCACCGGTGCCGCCCGCTTCTCCTGGGACTACGACGACGGCCGCGAGCGCCTCCTCGCCCTCTACCAGAAGGGCAAGGACAAGCAGTGGGACGGCGCCACCCGGATCGACTGGAGCATCGAGGTCGACCCGTACGACCCGCTCGGCACCCCCGACGAAGTGCTGACCCTCCACGGCACCCGCCACTGGGCGAAGATGTCCGAGAAGGACAAGGGCGACCTGCGCCGGCACTACGCCTCCTGGCAGTTCAGCCAGTTCCTCCACGGCGAGCAGGGCGCGATGATCTGCGCCGCCCGGATCGTCGAGTCGGTGCCCGACCTGGACGCCAAGTTCTACTCGGCCACCCAGACCATGGACGAAGCCCGGCACGCCGAGATCTACGGCCGCTTCCTCCACGAGAAGGTCGGGATGCTCTACCCGATCAACGACAACCTCAAGGGCCTCCTCGACGACACCCTGCGCGACTCGCGCTGGGACATGCCCTACCTCGGCATGCAGGTCCTCATCGAGGGCCTCGCCCTCGCCGCCTTCGGCATGATCCGGGACACCACCGACAAGCCGCTGCCGAAGCAGATCCTCGCGTACGTGATGCAGGACGAGGCCCGACACGTCGCCTTCGGCCGGATGGCCCTGCGCGACTACTACAAGCAGCTCTCCGACGCCGAGCTCCGCGAGCGCGAGGAGTTCGTCATCGAGGGGTGTTACTTGATGCGCGACCGGCTGCGCGGGGTCGAGGTGCTGGAGAACTTCGGCGTTCCCAGGAAGGAGGCGGAGGAGTTCAGCGAGCAGAGCGAGTTCCTGCACCTCTTCCGCAAGCTCCTCTTCAGCCGGATCGTGCCCTGCGTCAAGGACATCGGCCTCTGGGGCGAGCGCCTGCAGAAGGCCTACCTCGACATGGGCGTCTTCGACCTCGGCGACTCCAACCTGGACCTGCTGATGACCCAGGACGAGGAGATCGCGGAGCGGCTCGACGCGGAACGCTTCGCCGTGGAGGAACGGGCCCGGGTCACGGAGGTCGAGCAGGCGATCGCGGACGGAGCGGCGTAGCCGCGGCGCGCTAACCCCGGTCCTTCGCCTCCAACTCCAAGGCCTCCTCCATCACCGCCTTCGCGATCGGCGCCGCGCTGCCGCCCCCGCTGATCTCCGTGCGGGAGGCCTCCGCGTCCTCGACGACGACCGCCACCGCCACCGCAGGCCGGGCCGAGTCGTCGGCCTGGGCCCAGGCGATGAACCAGGCGTACGGGGTGCCGGTGTTCCCGAGGCCGTGCTGGGCGGTGCCCGTCTTGCCGCCGACCCGGGCTCCCGGGATCGTCGCATTGGTCCCGGTGCCCTCCTCGACCGCCTTCACCATCAGCCGCTGGAGCTGCATCGCCGTCGACGGGGTCATCGCCCGCCGGTAGCTGCTGCGGACCGTGCGGTCCACGGCCGTGCCGCCGGAGGTCGTGGTGCGCTCGACGAGGTACGGCTGGGCGATCTCCCCGTGGTTGGCGACGGCCGCCGCCACCATCGCCATCTGGAGCGGGGTCGCCGTCGTGTCGAACTGCCCGATCGAGGAGAGCGCCAACTGGTCCGGGCTCATCTTCCGGTCGAAGTCGGACTTCGCCACCCAGGACGGCACCCGGAGCCCGGTGTCGTTGAAGCCGAAGCGCTCCACGGCCTCGACCATCCCCTCCAGGCCCACCTTCACCCCGAGCCCGGCCATCACCGTGTTGCAGGACCACTGGATCGCGTACGCGAGGGAGGCGTCGCCACAGCCCCTCGCCTCGTTCGGCAGCACCTGCCGGGTGCCCGGCAGCACGAACGGGTCCGGGGTGTTTGTCGGGGCCTCCGCGTCCCGCACCGCTCCGGCGTCCAGGGCCGCCGCGGCCGTCACGATCTTGAAGGTGGAGCCGGGCGGGTAGGTCTGCCGCAGAGCCCGGTTCAGCATCGGCTGGTTCGGCGAGGAGTTCAGCCGCTGCCAGGCGTCCTTCACGGCCCGTCCGGTCCCGGACAGGACGCCCGGGTCGTACGAGGGCGAGCTGACGAGCGCCAGGATCCGGCCGCTGGACGGCTCGACCGCCACGACCGCGCCGCGCTTCCCGCCGAGCCCGCGGTAGGCCGCCTCCTGCAGCGCGGCGCGGACCGTCGTCACCACGTTGCCGCCCGGCTGGCGGCCCCGGGTGAGGTCGTTCCAGAGCGGCAGCGGCGCGAGCATCGGGTCCGTGCCCGCGAGGACCTCGTCCTCGGCGCGCTCGATGAGCGTCGTGCCGTACGTCTGGGAGGAGTAGCCGGTCAGCGGCGCGTACAGCGGCCCCTGGCGGTAGGTCCGTTCCCAGCGGAGCTGCTGACCGCTGTCCCGGGAGCCGGTGACGGGCTTCCCGTCGACGACGATCTCGCCGCGCGGCCGGGCGTACCGGTCGATCGCGATCCGCCGGTTGGCCGGATCGGCGTCGAGGGATCCGGCCTCGACGACCATCACCCGGGCGGCGTTGACAAGCAGTGCGACGAGCAGCAGCAGGCAGAGGGCGGCGGCCCGTCGGATGTAGGGGATCACCGGGGGCCTCCCGTCCGGCGGAGGGACCTGGTCATCGGCTGCCCTCCCCGACCTTGGCGAGCACGCCGGTGTCCGCCGCCTCGGGCTGGGGGGCGCGCGCCGAATCGCTGACCCGGACGAGCAGCGCGACGATCACCCAGTTGGTGACGACCGACGAACCTCCCTGCGCCAGGAAGGGCATCGCCATGCCGGTCAGCGGGATCAGCCCCATCACGCCGCCCGCGATCACGAACACCTGGAGCGCCACGATCGAGGCGAGGCCGATCGCGAGCAGTCGCCCGAAGGGGTCGCGCAGCGAGAGGCCGGCGCGATAGCCGCGGGCGACGAACAGCCCGTACAGCAGGAAGAGGGCGGTGAGGCCGACGAGCCCCAGTTCCTCGCCGGCCGTCGCCAGGATGAAGTCGGACTTGGCGGCGAAGCCGATGAGGACGGAATGGCCGAGGCCGAGCCCCGTGCCGAGCATCCCGCCCGCGGCGAACGCGAACAGCGACTGCGCGAGTTGCCCCGGCCCTTCGCCCGCCCGGATCGAGGCGAAGGGGTCCAGCCAGTCCTGCACCCGGCCGTGGACGTGCGGTTCGAGCGAGCCGACGAGGAAGGCGCCGGCAGAGGCAAGGACCAGGCCCACCGCGATCCATCCGGTCCGGCCGGTCGCCACGTACAGCATGATCACGAAGAGGCCGAAGAAGAGCAGCGACGTGCCCAGGTCCCGTTCGAGCACGAGGACGCCGACGCTCAGCAGCCAGATCGCCACGATCGGGCCCAGCACCCGGCCCGTCGGGAACTGGAACTTCCAGATCCGTCGGCCGGTGTGGGCGAGCGCATTGCGGTTGGTCGCCAGGTAGGCGGCGAAGAAGACCGCGAGCAGGATCTTGGCGAACTCGCCCGGTTGGAAGGAGAGTCCGCCGATCCTGATCCAGATCCGGGCGCCGTTCACCGCCGGGAAGAAGATCGGCAGGAGCATCAGGGCGAGTGCCGCGGCCATCGACACGTAGGCGTACCCCTGGAGCGCACGGTGGTCCCGCAGGAGCAGGACGACCACGATGAACAGCGCCACCCCGAGCGTCGACCAGACCAACTGCGTCGCCGCCGCCTGGTCCTTCGGCGTCTCCAGGTCGAGGCGGTAGATCAGCACCAGTCCGAGGCCGTTGAGCAGCACCGCGATCGGGAGCAGCAGGGGATCGGCGTACGGGGCGCGGAAGCGGACCGCGAGGTGGGCGACGAGCGAGAGCAGCCCGAGCCCGGCCCCGTAGCGGGCGGCATCGGGCGGCACGGCGCCGCTGCGGGCGAGGCCGACCTCCGCATAGCCGAGGACGGAGATGAGGACGGCCCCGATCAGCAGGGAGAGCTCCACGCCGCGGCGCTTCGGGACACGGAGGCCGGGCGGGGGTGCGTCCGGGCTCCGCGGCCGTGGTGCGGTCATGCTCCGCAACGTAGCAAGCCGTATGCCCTATGTCCCTTTTGTGTGGCGGTGTGCCGTCAGCCCTCGTGGGCGGGAGGCGCGGGCCGCACGTACTCCGGCAGTCGCAACCGGGCCTCCGCGCCGCCGTCGGGCCCCGGGGCGAAGACCAGTTCGCCGCCGACCGCCTCCGCCTGGCCCACCGCGATCGTCAGCCCGAGGCCGTGCCCCTTGCCGCCGTTCTCGGTGCGGAACCGCTGCGGCCCCGACTCCAGGAGGTACGCGGGATAGCCCGGCCCGTGGTCCCGCACGCTCACCACGGGCCCGTCGACCGTCACCACCACCGGCGGAGCGCCGTGCTCGTGCGCGTTCGCCACCAGATTGCCGAGCACCCGCTCCACGCGCCGCCGGTCCGTCTCCACCTCGGCGTCCCGGACGACCCGCACCTCCGTCTCCGTACCGGAAGCCCGCACCACCCGCTCGGCGAGCGGACCGAGCCGGTGCACGGCCAGGTCCACGGTCTCGGTGCGGGCGTCCAGCCGGGAGATCTCCAAGAGGTCCTCGGTGAGCCCGCGCATCGCCCGCACCCGGTCCCGCACCAGCTCCGAGGGCCGCCCCTCCGGCAGCAGTTCGGCCGCGGCCGACAGCCCGGTCAGCGGCGTCCGCAGCTCGTGCGCCACGTCGGCGGTGAACCGCTGCTCGTTCTGCAGCTTGCGCTGGAGTGAGGAGGCCATCGTGTCGAGCGCCCCGGAAACCGTCGCCACCTCGTCCTGGGGCCGCCGCGGGTCCTTCGTCCGGGGGTCGTCCACCCGCGCGTCCAGGTCGCCCGCGCTGATCCGGCGGGCCACCTGGGCCGTCAGGTGCAGCCGGCGGGTCACCCGGGTGACGGCGAAGGCGCCGACGAGCAGCGTCGTCCCGATCGCCAGGACGGACGAGCCGAGGATCGAGCGGTCGAGCGCCTCGATGGTTTCGGCGCTCTGGGTGTAGTCCACGCGCACGGCCAGCGCACGGCCGTCCGCGGGGCCGGCCGCCCACATCGTCGGCCGGCCACCGCGCTCGGCGACCATCGTGCCCCGCTCCCCGCTCGCGGCGAGCACACGGAGCGGGCCCGGCAGGCCGGGCGGATCCACCCCGGCGAACCGGGGGAGCGGCTCGCCCGCCTCGTACAGGCCGGTGACCTCGGTGAGCCGTGCCAGCGCCTTCTCGCGGGAGTCCTGCACGGTCTGGCCGGAGACCGAGACGTGGACCAGGACACCGAGAAGTGCGGCGAGGGCGCAGCACATCACCGTGATGAAGAGCGCGGCCTTCCAGGTCAGCGTCGCCGTCCAGGCGGGCAACCGGGGCGTCCTCACGGCATCGGCTCCAGGGGCGGGACGGGTGCGGTGGCGGGAGCGGGCCGCACCGGGCGCGGTGCGGGCACCGACGGGACCCCGGTGCCGGGCGGTCGCACCCGGACGATCTCGTCCCGGGTGGGCAGCATGCTCTGCTGCCGCTCGTCCCAGGACCAGGCGGTCCGGTACTCGTACCCGGGGATGCCGGCCGAACCGGCCCGCATGATCAGGTCCCGGCCCGCCAACTCCACGCTGATCACCTGGTCGACCGTGGACATGATCCTGGTGAGGCCGCCGTCCTCGGCACGGTAGACGAGGACCGCGACCTCCTGCTCCGGCATGCGGATCCCGACGATCAGTTCGTCCCGGCCGTTGCCGGTGAGGTCGTGGTAGTACGGCCGCATGACCGGACAGGCGGCCGGAGCCGTGTCGCAGTCCGTGATCGCCCGCGCGGTCCTCTCGTACGACGCGTTGCCGCCGGTGTACGCATCCGGGTGGGCGCGCACCTCGGCGCGCACCACGGCCACCGCGTCGACGGAGTGGACGTCGTCGTCGACGATCGTGATGCCGGGGACGCGCGGAGTGTCGGACTCGCCGTAGTCCTTCGGCGGGTCGGTGGCGGGCGGCAGGTCGGGCCAGAGGCGGACGGGCCCCACGGCCGCCGGTGTGGGGCCGGCGCTCCTGAGCTCGCCCTCGTCGTCGCAGCCGCTGAGCGCCAGGGCGAGTCCGAGGGCGCACAGGGCAGTGGTGGCGCGCTGTGCTCCGTGCGGTCTCACACTGCTCCTGGGACGGTCGGCGGGGACGTGTTCTCCCTCTAGACCTTAGGCGGAGCCCCGTCGCTCTTGTCGCATCATCAGCCCGCGGCCCGCCGCCGTGCACCGCGGGGGCCACCCGCACCGCGGGGCGACCGCACCGCCCTTCGGCGTGCGCGGACCGCCCTTCGGCGTGCGCGGCCGGAAAGCCCCTCCACCCCCGAGCACGCCGCTTCCTTCGCGGCGGGCGCGGCCGGAGCAGCACTCCTCCCCGCACGGGTACGGCTAGAACGCCCCCCGCTCCATCCGCGCGAGCGCGGCCCGGCACAGCGTCAGCAGCTTCTCGTCCAGATGGATGTCGTGGCTGCCACAGGCACCTTCGCGGGCATTGTGCCGGCCCCTCCGGGTCAGTTCCGTGAGGATCACCACCTGCGCCTCCGCAGCCGCCGGCCCCATCTCGGCCAGGCACTCCGCGATGTCCACGCGTGCATGACGGTTCTCCTCCCACACCGCCAACAGCACCGGAAGCGACGCCGACACCTCCCCGGACACCCGCCACAGCGCCGCGGCGGAGCGAACCCGTACCCAGGGGTCACGCGAGGCCAGGCCGGGGCGCAGGGCCGGGGCCGCGACTGCCGCCATCGGGCCGATCTCCCCGATGGCCTGTGCGGCGGTGCACCAATCCGTACTCGAAGTCCCCGCTCGCAGCCACCGCTCCAGGGTCGGCAGCGCGTCCACCAGATCGCCCTCGACCGCCCACAGGGCGCGCGCCGCCGCGGTGGAGACCGCGGCCGACTCCTCCCTCAGGAGCTCCCGGAACTCCGGTACGGCCTCCCGTGCGACGGGGCCGAAGGCCGCCAGGGTCCGCAGCGCCGCCTCCCGCACCCAGTCACGCCGGTTCGGGGGCGCCCCGCGCAGCACCCGCAGGACCTCCGGCAGCGCCTGACCGCCCCGCACGGCCGCCAGGGCGTACAGCAGGGGTGCCGCCCGGTCGTACAGCCTCTCGTCGAGTTCCACATCGGCGAGCCTGAGCCGGAGCAGCGGGGCGAGCATCGCGGCGGAGGGGCCGAGCCCGTCCACGGCGTACAACAGTTCGCGCCGCACCTCGGGCTCCGTCAGGGCGCGGGCCAGCAACGGGACCGCCCGGGTGTCCCCGGCCCGGGCCAGCGCGAGCAGCGCTGCGTCCCGCCCGGTCCGCCCGACGAACGCGTGCGCCCCGGGTCCGGCTTCCGTCCTACCCGGGCCCGTTTCCGTGCCGGACGTCCCCGGACCCGTGCCGAGGCGGACGACGAGCGAGTCGGTCGCCGGTGCCCCCAGCTCGAAGAGCCGCTCCAGGAAGGACGCGGCTGCTTCCCGTAGCCGGGGCTCGGGGTCGTGGAGCTGGGCGCCCACGAGCCGGACGACGTCGTCGTACCGCCCGCGCCAGGCCCGTATCAACCCGCCGCACAACCAGATCGCGTCCGAGCGCTGTCCCCAGTCCGGGCTGCGCAATTGCGCGAGGATCAGGGCGATCCGGTCGTCGACCCGGTCGTCGAGCGCAGCGTGCAGGGTGCGGAGCAGTTCTTCGGTCCAGGGGGCCGGGCGCCCGGCGGCGTGTTCCTCCAGCAGCTCCCGGACCTGTCCGATGAGCGTCGGGGCGGCCTCCCGCCCGTTCCCGACGGCGGTCGGGGCCTGTGTCGAGGTCCGGATCTCCTCCAGGAGCCGCGTCACCCACGGCACCACGTCGTCCGGGATGTCGGCCGGTGCGCAGCGTGCCCGTTGCACGAGGGCCGCGAGGCGGAGCCCGGGGTCCTGTGCGGCACGGGCCAGCCAGTCGAGCCAGTCGACGGTCTCCTCGCGCAGCGAAGCGTGCCGCAGGGCGATCCGTCCGACGGCCGCGACCAGGGCGAGCCGCACCTCGGTGTCCCGTTCGACGGTGAGCCGCTCCCGCAGCAGGGTCAGCACGCGTGCCGGCTCGGGGTGCAGCGAGGCGAGCGCACAGGGCGCGGCGAGGCGCACCTCCAGGTCGGGGTCCGCGGCGAGCCCGAGGAAGACGTCGGCCCCGGCGGCGATGGCGGCAGCGGCCATGGCGTAGTTGGCTGCTGGGATGAACTCCTCTTCTTCCGGGTCGAGTTCGTCCAGCTCCTCCTCGTCGTCGAGTTCGATCCCGCCGATGCTGGTGAGCAGCTCGACGATGCAGCCGCGGTCCTGGACCGCGGGGTCGGCGACGAGTTCGAGCAGGAAGGGGATGCACGCGAGCGTCGAGTCGTAGACGTCGCCCTGGTGGTGGACCGCGCCGTACATGCCGTCCAGGGCGGTCTCCCGCTCGGCGGGGTCGTCGGAGGCGAGTCCGCGGAGCAGCTCCGGCACGTCGTCCGCGGGGCCGTACGCGTGCCCCAGCGAGGCCCAGTCGACCTCCTCGATCCCCGTCAGCATGTGCCAGGCCGCCTTCCCCGTGAGCGCTGTACCAGGCAGCAAGTGTGCACCACAGGCCGGGGAACAAGGCCCTGCCGGCGACACCGGACGAGCCCGGAGCCCTCGGTGCGACCTCTTTGCGCCATCTACTCTCGGGAGCAGGGTCGTTGCTTTCGGTAGCCGCCCCCGTGTGCGGGGCGGCGCCCCGGCGCCGGCCGGGCCTGCCGTCATCGCGGGGTGCGGGTCGGGACTGCGGCGGCGGAGTCGCACCCGGGCCCCCGGCGGCTACCCCGTGGGGTCGCCTCCCTTCCGGTCATACCTGAAGGAAAGGGGCTTTCTTCCCGTCGACTTCCGCAATCCATCGCGGCTGATCGGGTGTCGTGGATCCCCTGCGTCGCGCCGGCTTGTGCTAGGGGCCGGAGTGCGGTGCGGTTGGCCGCCCCTCGGGCCGCCCGGCCCGACCCTCCCGGGCGCCCGTTCGCGCCGGCCGGGGTTCAAGGAGGCTGCTTCGATCCGGTTGGTCGGGGCGGGAGGTGGTGTCCGGGGCTCCGGGGCGCCCCATACGTGGCGCGATGTCGACCATGGGGTGGCGGACCCCGCGAGCCATCCGGTTCCCCTTTCGTCCCTTCCGCCACGTCTCTTCCGTGCGGTGATGCGGAAGGGAAGGCGGCGGTCGAGGGGGCGACGGCAGGAGGCGGGCAGGGGGGTGAAGGGAAGGAGTGAAGGGACGGGGCGAAGGGACGGGGCGAAGGGGCGGAGAGTGGGTGCCGTCCGGCGAGTGGCGCAGGAGTCAACCCCCATCAAACGCCCTCCGGTTCGCCAAGGTGCAGCGATCGGACAAAGCGCCGAGGGGGCTCCTCGGGGGCGCCACGCTGCCCGAATTCGGGCATGGAGATCGACAGCGGGGGTCGAACTTCCCGTATAGCGGACAGAGTTCACTGACCTTCGGACAACACATGGTCAAATTCTTGTTGCAGACCTGTCAAACAGTCGGGTTCGCTGGCACGCTCACTGCCGCACCACCCCACCCCCACGATCCCCACGCTTTTCAGCGAAGGAGCCCGCGTGACCCGCCAGCAGTCCTCGCACCGCCGCACCACCGTCCGCGCCGCCGCCCTGCTCGCCTCGGCCGCCATGGTCGTCGTCGGAGTCCAGACCGGATCCGCCAGCGCGGACGTCCAGCGCGAGGCCGGTGCGACCGCGCTCGTGCTCACCGGCACCCAGCGCGCCGCCGCCGTCCAGCAGGCCCAGGCCGGAGCCGCCGCCACCGCCAAGGCCATCGGCCTGTCCGGCAAGGAGGCGCTCGTCGTCCGCGACGTCATCAAGGACGCGGACGGCACCGTCCACACGCGCTACGAGCGCACCTACGAGGGCCTGCCGGTCCTCGGCGGCGACCTGGTCGTCCACCAGAAGAAGTCGGGCGCCCGCTCCACCACCAAGGCCACCCAGGCCCGGATATCCGTGGTGAGCACGACCCCCGCCGTCACCTCCGCCACCGCCAAGAAGGCCGCGCTCGCCTCCGGCGCCCACGCCTCCGAGTCCGCCTCCTCCGCCCGCAAGGTCATCTGGGCGGCCACCGGCAAGCCCGCCCTCGCCTGGGAGACGATCGTCACCGGCGTCCAGCAGGACGGCACCCCGAGCGAGCGCCACGTCATCACCGACGCCACCACCGGCAAGGAGCTCTACTCCTACGAGGCGATCGAGACGGGCGTCGGCAACACCGAGTACAGCGGCCAGGTCACCCTCGGCACCTCCGCCGGCTACACCCTGACCGACGCCGCACGCGGCGGCCACAAGACGTACAACCTGAACGGCGGCACCAACGGCACCGGCACGCTGTTCACCAACAGCACCGACGTCTGGGGCAACGGCAGCCCGAGCAACCCGGAGACCGCAGCCGCCGACGCCCACTACGGCGCCGCCGTCACCTGGGACTTCTACAAGAACGAGCTCGGCCGCAACGGCATCCGCGGGGACGGCGTCGCCGCCTACTCGCGCGTCCACTACGGCAACGCGTACGTGAACGCCTTCTGGGACGACAACTGCTTCTGCATGACCTACGGCGACGGCGCGAACAACCTCAACCCGCTCACCTCGCTCGACGTGGCCGGCCACGAGATGTCCCACGGCCTCACCGCCTCCACGGCCGGCCTGCGCTACAGCCGCGAGTCGGGCGGTCTGAACGAGGCCACCTCCGACATCTTCGGCACCGCGGTCGAGTTCTACGCGGCCAACTCCTCGGACGCCGGTGACTACCTCATCGGCGAGAAGATCGACATCCGCGGCGACGGCACCCCCCTCCGTTACATGGACAAGCCCAGCAAGGACGGCAACTCCGCCGACTACTGGTCGAAGTCGGTCGGCCGCCTGAACGTCCACTACTCCTCGGGCCCGGCCAACCACTTCTTCTACCTGCTGTCGGAGGGCAGCGGCGCCAAGACCATCAACGGCGTCAGCTACAACTCCCCGACCTACGACGGCTCCACCGTCACGGGCATCGGCCGCCAGAAGGCCTACCAGATCTGGTACAAGGCCCTCAGCACCTACATGACCTCCTCCACCAACTACGCGGGTGCCCGCAGCGCCACCCTCTCCGCCGCCTCCGACCTCTACGGCGCCGGCAGCGCGGAGTACAACGCGGTCGCCACCGCCTGGACGGCGATCAACGTCAAGTAACGCCCGCACGAACCCCGAAGCGCCCGGCACCGTGGAGGTGC
>NZ_JBHYMF010000085.1:0-29674 GCF_042742855.1 Streptomyces sp. NPDC058877
CTGCCGCACCCGTCGGGTGCGGCAGGCCCTCCCGTGCATGACGGTGCCTCAGGCAGGCTAGCCCAGAGTGGACTTCACGACATCCGCGAGGCGCTGGGCAACCGCACGGGCCTGCTCGATGTCCGCGGCCTCGACCATCACCCGGACCAGCGGCTCGGTGCCGGAGGGGCGCAGCAGGACGCGGCCGGTGGAGCCCAGTTCGCGCTCGGCCTCGGCGACGGCGGCGGCGAGCTCACCGGAGGTGTGCACCCGCGACTTGTCGACGTCCTTGACGTTGATGAGGATCTGCGGGAGCCGCTGCATGACGCCGGCGAGGTCGGCGAGCGACTTGCCGGTGGCGGCGACGCGGGCGGCCAGCATCAGGCCGGTGAGGGTGCCGTCGCCGGTGGTGGCGTGGTCGAGCACGATGACGTGTCCCGACTGCTCGCCGCCGAGCGCGTAGCCGCTCTCCTTCATGGACTCCAGCACGTAGCGGTCGCCGACCGCGGTCTGGACGAGGTTCAGGCCCTCGCGCTCCATGGCCAGCTTGAAGCCCAGGTTGGACATGACCGTCGCGACGACGGTGTTTCCGCGCAGCGTGCCGGCCTCGCGCATGGCGAGGGAGAGCACGGCGAGGATCTGGTCGCCGTCGACCTCCTCGCCCGAGGCGTCCACGGCGAGGCAGCGGTCGGCGTCGCCGTCGTGGGCGATGCCCAGGTCGGCGCCGTGTTCGACGACGGCGGCCCGGAGCAGGTCCAGGTGGGTGGAGCCGCAGCCGTCGTTGATGTTGAGGCCGTCCGGCTCGGCGCCGATGGTGATGACCTGGGCGCCGGCACGGGAGAAGGCCTCGGGCGAGACGCGGGCGGCGGCGCCGTGCGCCTCGTCGAGGACGATCGTGAGACCGTCGAGGCGGTTGGGGAGGACCGAGAGCAGGTGGGAGACATAGGTCTCGAAGCCCTCGTCGTAGTCGCGGACGCGACCGACGCCGGCACCGGTCGGACGCTGCCACGGGGCACCGGTGCGGTGCTCCTCGTACACGGCTTCGATCTTGTCCTCCAGTTCGTCGGCGAGCTTGTGGCCGCCGCGCGCGAAGAACTTGATGCCGTTGTCGGGCATGGCGTTGTGGCTCGCGGAGAGCATCACGCCGAGGTCGGCGCCGAGGACGCCGGTCAGGTGGGCCACGGCGGGGGTCGGGAGGACCCCGACCCGCAGCACGTCGACGCCGGCGCTGGCGAGGCCCGCGACGACGGCCGCCTCGAGGAACTCTCCGGAGGCGCGCGGGTCACGCCCGACGACGGCAGTGGGCCGATGGCCCTCGAAGGTGCCCGCCTCGGCGAGCACGTGCGCGGCAGCGACCGACAGGCCGAGCGCCAGCTCCGCCGTCAGGTCCGCGTTGGCCACGCCGCGCACGCCGTCCGTGCCGAAGAGTCGTCCCACAGCTGTCCTCCGAAAATATGTGCCCAAGCTGATGAAAGAAAAAGGGGTTATGAAAAAACGTACGCCCCGACGACACGGACAGTGCCGTCGGGGCGTACGAAAGCAGACCGAGCAGGCGATTAACGCTTGCTGTACTGCGGAGCCTTGCGGGCCTTCTTGAGACCGGCCTTCTTCCGCTCGACCGCACGGTCGTCACGGGAGAGGAAGCCGGCCTTCTTCAGCGCCGGGCGGTTGTTCTCGACGTCCGCCTCGTTCAGCGCACGGGCCACGCCGAGGCGCAGGGCACCGGCCTGGCCGGAGACGCCGCCACCCGCGATGCGGGCGATGACGTCGTAGCGGTTGTCGAGCTCGAGCACCTTGAAGGGCTCGTTGACTTCCTGCTGGTGCACCTTGTTGGGGAAGTAGTCCTCAAGGGTGCGACCGTTGATCTTCCACTTGCCGGTGCCCGGAACGATCCGGACGCGGGCAATGGCGTTCTTGCGACGGCCCAGGCCGGCGGCCGGCTGCGGGTCGCCGAAGCGGGAGGCGAGCGACTCGGAGGTGTACTCACCCTCGACGAGCTCGGTCTCGGTGGTGTACTCCTCAACGCCCTCGAACTCGTCGACGGGGGTCTCGGGGGTGGTCTCGGCCACGATGCTCCTCAGATTCTTTTCGTCTTAGGGGGTGGCCGGACTTACTGCGCGACCTGGGTGATCTCGAACGGGACCGGCTGCTGGGCAGCGTGCGGGTGGTTCTCGCCCGCGTAGACCTTCAGCTTCGAGAGCATCTGACGGCCCAGGGAGTTCTTGGGGATCATGCCCTTGATGGCCTTCTCGACGGCCTTCTCGGGGTTCTTGTCCAGCAGCTCGTCGTAGCGGACGGAGCGCAGACCACCCGGGAAGCCAGAGTGACGGTAGGCCATCTTCTGGGTCTTCTTGTTGCCGGACAGGTGGACCTTGTCGGCGTTGATGATGATGACGAAGTCGCCCATGTCCATGTGGGGGGCGTAGACGGGCTTGTGCTTGCCTCGCAGGAGGTTCGCAGCCGTCGTCGCCAGACGGCCCAGGACGATGTCCTGCGCGTCGATGATGTGCCACTGGCGCGTGACATCGCCGGGCTTGGGGCTGTACGTACGCACGGTCGTAGCCTTCGCTTCTTCGGTATGGGGTCTCCCCGAGCCCAGGGGCTCAGGAGAAGGTCCTGACAGGGCCACAGGGACGATGCACGACAGCCTTGGCCGTATCGCGGGGACGCAACCCGTGTACATGCCGCTGGTCATCGGCCCGGTGGACCGGCGTAAGGGCCCCTCGCGTGAGAACGACCAAGCCAATACGCATAACAAACCAGAAGACTACCCGGCACCCCCGCGATGGGTCAAAACGCCGAGGGGGCGCCTAGCGGGCCCGCTCGACCCGGCGCTCGTCCCACACCGGTTCGTCGGTCTCCCGCACCACTCCGTCCGACCCGAAGACCAGGAAGCGGTCGAAGGACTTCGCGAACCACCGGTCGTGGGTCACCGCGAGCACCGTCCCCTCGTACGACTCCAGACCGTCCTGGAGGGCCTCCGCCGACTCCAGGTCCAGGTTGTCCGTGGGCTCGTCGAGCAGCAGCGCGGTCGTCCCCGCGAGCTCCAGGAGCAGGATCTGGAAGCGCGCCTGCTGGCCGCCGGACAGCTTGTCGAAGGGCTGGTCGCCCTGCCGCTCCAGCTCGTACCGCCGCAGCACCGACATCGCCGCGCCCCGGTCCTTGGCGTGCTCCGTCCACAGGATGTCCACGAGGGGACGCCCGACCAGCTCCGGGTGCGCATGGGTCTGCGCGAAGTGCCCCGGCACGACCCGGGCCCCCAGCTTCCAGGTGCCCGTGTGCGCCACCGATTCGTCGCCGGCCAGGAGCCGGAGGAAGTGCGACTTGCCGGATCCGTTGGAACCGAGGACACCGATCCGCTCGCCGTAGAAGATCTCCAGCGAGAACGGCTTCATCAGACCGGTCAGCTCAAGGTTCTCGCAGGTCAGGGCCCGCACCCCGGTCCGTCCTCCGCGCAACCGCATCCGGATGTCCTGCTCCCGCGGCGGCTCCGGCGGCGGCCCCGCCTCCTCGAACTTCCGCAGCCGGGTCTGTGCCGCCGCGTACCGGGACGACATCTCGTGGCTGACCGCAGCCGCCTGTCGCAGGTTGACCACCAGCTTCTTCAGCTGGGCGTGCTTCTCCTCCCAGCGCCGCTTCAGCTCCTCGAAGCGGGCGAACCGCTCCCGCCGGGCCTCGTGGAAGGTGTCGAAGCCACCGCCGTGCACCCACACGTCCGAGCCGGCCGGGCCGGGTTCGACCGCGACGATCTTCTGCGCGGCCCGGGAGAGCAGCTCCCGGTCGTGGGAGATGAAGAGCACGGTCTTGCGGGTCTCCCGCAGCCGCTCCTCCAGCCACCGTTTGCCGGGCACGTCCAGGTAGTTGTCGGGCTCGTCCAGGAGCAGCACCTCGTCGGGGCCGCGCAACAGCGACTCCAGGACCAGTCGCTTCTGCTCGCCGCCGGAGAGCGTCCGGGCCTCCCGGAACTGTGCCTTCTCGTACGGGACGCCGAGGGCCGCCGTCGTGCAGATGTCCCAGAGGGTCTCCGCCTCGTACCCCTGCACCTCGGCCCAGTCGCTGAGGGCCTGCGCATACGCCATCTGCGCGGCCTCGTCGTCCACCGTCATGATCAGGTGCTCGGCCTCGTCGACCGCCTTCGCGGCTTCCCTGATCCGGGGCTGGGCGACCGAGACCAGCAGGTCGCGGACGGTGGAGCCGTCCCGCACGGAGCCGACGAACTGGGGCATCACGCCGAGCCCGCCGCTGACCGTGACCGTGCCGCCGTGCGGCTGGAGCTCTCCGGCGATCATCCGGAGCAGCGTGGTCTTGCCGGCGCCGTTGGCCCCGACGAGGGCGACGACCGCCCCCTCCCCGACCCGGAAGGAGGCGTCCCCGAGCAGGACCCTCCCGTCGGGGAGGTAGTACTCAAGATGTGCGGCCTCGACGTGTCCCATGGGATGCATTGTCACCGCCCGCATCGACTCCGCCCAACCGGTTTAGGATGCGCGGCATGAGCTTTGGGGGACCGCAGTGGCCGCAGGAGCCGCAGCAGCAGGGGTACGGGCAGGGGGCGGGGCAGCAGGGGTACGGCCAACAGCCCGGCTACGGACCGCCGCCGGGATACGGGCAGCAACCGGGGCAGCAACCGCAGCCGTCCGGCTTCGAGCAGCAGCCGAACCCGTTCCCGGGGGCACAGGGCAGTGGCGCCACCCCGGACTGGGGCGCCCTGGCCGACGCCTCCGCCTCCCGGAACCGTCGCAAGCGCCTCCTGCTGGTCTCCGGCGGGGCCCTGGCCGCGGTGGCCGTCGGTGCGATCGTCGCGACCGCCGTCGTGGCCACCAACAAGAAGAACGACGAGGCCAAGAACGGCCCGCTCCCCACCGGCGCGGTCTCCCCCACGGACCTCCCCAGCCCCGAGCCGACCTTCTCCTCGGTGGCACCACCGCCCCCACCGGACCCGAAGGACTACATCTCGGACCCGAAGAAGGACAAGGCGCCGCTCACCGCCGAGGGCCTCTTCCCCGGCAAGAAGCTGACCATGGACGACCGCCCCTACCAGAAGGGCGCGACCTCCTCGACGACCAACTGCACGGCCGTCACCCAGGGCGGCCTCGGCGCGGTCCTCCAGCAGAACGGCTGCCAGCGGGTGCTCCGCGCCACCTATGTGAAGGACGGCGTGGCGGTCACCGTAGGCGTCGCCGTCTTCCCCTCCGAAGCGGCGGCCGGGAAGGCGAAGGACCGGGCCGTCGGCGGCATCGCGCCGCTGACCGGCGCCGGCGTGGGTGACTTCTGCCACTCCACGGTCTGCCTGCGCCGCGCGAACGCGATCGGCCGGTACGCGTACTTCACCCAGGCCGGCTTCACCAACGGCACGAAGGTCACCAAGGCCGACACCGTGGTCTTCCGGGCCAGTGACGACCTCGGCACCTTCGCCTTCAACCAGATCTATGCCCGGGGCCGCGCCCAGGCTTCAGCAGCAGCCGGCGCTCCCGGGGAGTGACCGCTTGTTCCGGGCCTCCCGGCTCCGGGCGGCGAGCAGTTCGTCCGCCGGGTAGCCCACCTCTTCCAGGGTGAGGCCGTGCGGCCGGACGACGTGCACGGCCGAGTCCCGGACGCCGGCGGCGAGCACCTTCCCGGGCCAGTCCACCGGCCGGTGCCCGTCCCCCACGAAGAGCAGGGCGCCGACGAGCGAGCGGACCATGTTGTGGCAGAAGGCGTCCGCCTTCACGGTCGCCTCCAGCACCCCGTCGTCCCGCCGCTCCCAGCGCAGCACCTGGAGCGTGCGGATGGTGGTGGCGCCCTCGCGCTTCTTGCAGTACGCGGCGAAGTCGTGCTCGCCGATGAGTGCGGTCGCCGCCTCGTTCATCGCGTCCAGGTCGAGGGGCCAGTCGTGCCACAGCACATGGCCCCGGAGCAGCGGGTCGACCCCGCCGGGGTCGTCGGTGACGCGGTAGGCGTAGCGGCGCCAGATCGCGGAGAAGCGCGCGTTGAAGCCGGCCGGCGCCTCCGCCACCCGCCACACCCGGACGTCGTGCGGAAGCCGCCCCGCGAGCCGTCGGAGCAGCTTCTCCCGGTGCTCCTCCCACAGGCCCACGGGCAGGTCGACGTGGGCGACCTGGCCGCGTGCGTGGACCCCGGCATCGGTCCGGCCCGCGACGGTCAGTTCGTGGGTCTCCTTGGACCGGGTCACGGTCCGCAGGGCGTCCTCGATCTCCCCCTGCACGGTCCGCTGCCCCTGGGCCTGCTTGGCCCAGCCGGAGAAGTCCTTGCCGTCGTAGGAAAGGTCGAGCCTGACCCGTACGAAACCGTCCTGCACCTCATCGCTCACGCGGAGATCCTCTCAAAGACACGGGAGCGGGCCCGCACCCCAGGGGGTACGGGCCCGCACACGAGAAACGTCGGAAGAACGCTTACGCGTCCTTCGACTCCTCCTCGGTCGCCTCGACCGCGGCGGCCTCGTCGGCCTCCTTGACGGCGCGCTTGGTGGCGGCCTCGGCCTCGGCAACGGTCGCCTTCTTGGCGATCTCGCCCTCGACCAGCTCGATCACGGCCATCGGGGCGTTGTCGCCACGACGGTTGCCGATCTTGGTGATGCGGGTGTAACCGCCGGGACGCTCCGAGTAGCGCGGGGCGATCTCGGTGAAGAGGGTGTGGACGATGCCCTTGTCGGTGATCGTCTGCAGCACCAGGCGACGGTTGTGGATGTCGCCCTTCTTCGCCTTGGTGATCAGGCGCTCGGCGACCGGACGCAGGCGGCGGGCCTTGGCCTCGGTCGTCGTGATGCGGCCGTGCTCGAAGAGCGACTTCGCCAGGTTAGCGAGGAGCAGCTTCTCGTGCGCGGCGGAGCCGCCGAGGCGGGCGCCCTTGGTGGGACGCGGCATGGTGTTTCTCCTTGTGTTCTGCCCCGGCCGTATCAGGTACCGGGGTCAGTATCCGAGCAGGCGGTTACCTGTCGGAGACCCGCGCCCCGAAGGGGGCGCGGGGAACTGCACAACCGGCCGGAACCGGTCCGCAGCAAGAGGGGACCGTCAGGTCCGAGCTCAGTACTGCTCGGTCTCGACGAAGCCCGCGTCCGCGTCGTCGTCGGCGCCGAAGGCGTCCGCGGCGGCGGTCGGGTCGAATCCGGGCGGCGAGTCCTTCAGCGCGAGGCCCATACCGGCCAGCTTCGCCTTGACCTCGTCGATCGACTTCGCACCGAAGTTGCGGATGTCGAGCAGGTCGGCCTCGGAACGGGCGACGAGCTCACCCACGGAGTGGATGCCCTCGCGCTTGAGGCAGTTGTAGGAGCGGACCGTGAGCTCCAGCTCCTCGATCGGCAGCGCCAGGTCGGCGGCGAGGGCGGCGTCCGTCGGGGACGGGCCCATGTCGATGCCCTCGGCGTCGACGTTGAGCTCGCGCGCCAGACCGAACAGCTCGACCAGGGTCTTGCCGGCGGACGCCATGGCGTCGCGCGGGCGCATGGCCTGCTTGGTCTCGACGTCGACGATCAGCTTGTCGAAGTCGGTGCGCTGCTCGACTCGGGTCGCCTCGACCTTGTAGGTGACCTTGAGGACCGGCGAGTAGATGGAGTCGACCGGGATGCGGCCGATCTCCTGGCCCACCTGCTTGTTCTGGACGGCGGAGACGTAGCCGCGACCGCGCTCGACGGTCAGCTCCATCTCCAGCTTGCCCTTGGCGTTCAGGCTCGCCAGGACGAGGTCCGGGTTGTGCACCTCGACACCGGCCGGGGGCGCGATGTCGGCGGCGGTGACCAGACCCGGGCCCTGCTTGCGCAGGTACATCACGACCGGCTCGTCGTGCTCCGAGGAGACGACCAGCTGCTTGATGTTGAGGATGAGGTCGGTGACGTCCTCCTTGACGCCCGGCACGGTGGTGAACTCGTGCAGGACGCCGTCGATGCGGATGCTGGTGACGGCGGCACCCGGGATCGAGGAGAGGAGGGTACGGCGGAGGGAGTTGCCGAGGGTGTAGCCGAAGCCCGGCTCCAGCGGCTCGATCACGAACCGGGAGCGGAACTCGTCGACGACCTCTTCGGTCAGCGACGGACGCTGAGCGATAAGCATGTCTGTGTGTCCTTCAGTCGTGGACGCCCACTATTTGACGCCCGACGGAGTACTGCGTACTGCAAGGGTACGGGCGGTACGCCCCGAAGAGGGGGCGCACCGCCCGAAATCCCTGGTCAAGCAGCCGGTGCGTCAGACGCGGCGGCGCTTGGGGGGACGGCAGCCGTTGTGCGGCGTGGGGGTGACGTCCTGGATCGAGCCGACCTCGAGGCCGGTGGCCTGGAGGGAGCGGATCGCGGTCTCACGGCCGGAGCCGGGACCCTTGACGAAGACGTCGACCTTGCGCATGCCGTGCTCCTGCGCGCGGCGAGCGGCCGACTCGGCGGCCATCTGCGCGGCGAACGGGGTGGACTTGCGCGAGCCCTTGAAGCCGACGTGGCCGGCGGAGGCCCAGGAGATCACGTTGCCCGAGGGGTCCGTGATCGAGACGATCGTGTTGTTGAACGTGCTCTTGATGTGCGCGTGGCCGTGAGCGACGTTCTTCTTTTCCTTGCGGCGCACCTTCTTGGCAGCGCCCTGACGACCCTTGGGGGGCATCTCTTACTCCTACGGGAGGTGGTCGGTCCTACAGCGAAGACCGCTTGGTCAAGCGTCCGCTGAGGACTACTTCTTGCCCGGCTTCTTCTTGCCGGCGATGGCGCGACGCGGGCCCTTGCGGGTACGAGCGTTCGTGCTGGTGCGCTGGCCGCGGACGGGCAGGCCACGACGGTGGCGCAGACCCTGGTAGCAGCCGATCTCGACCTTGCGGCGGATGTCGGCGGCGATCTCACGGCGGAGGTCACCCTCGGTCCGGAGGTTGGCGTCCACGTACTCGCGGATCTTGACGAGGTCTTCCTCGGCAAGGTCGCGGACGCGGGTGGACGGGTTCACGCCGGTCGCGGCGAGGATCTCCTCGGACCGGGTGCGCCCGATGCCGAAGACGTAGGTGAGTGCGACCACCACACGCTTTTCGCGAGGGATGTCAACACCGGAAACGCGTGCCATTCAATGGCTCCTGTGTTCTCGGGGGTCTGCTGCAGAACCGGTCCCGGCCGCCGTATGAGGTACAGGTCGGGTCCCCGGCCCCCGCCGGAGGTGCCGTCAGCCGTGGATCACGGCCCGACGGGCTCTGCATGTGTACGTGTTGCTATGCGTCGCGCGAAGAACTGCGAAGTTGCAGGTCGGTCGGCGTGCGTCAGCCCTGGCGCTGCTTGTGGCGCAGGTTGTCGCAGATGACCATGACCCGGCCGTGACGGCGGATCACCTTGCACTTGTCGCAGATCTTCTTGACGCTCGGCTTGACCTTCATGGGATGTGAGGTTCTCCGGGTCAGTGCCACCACCCGCGCGGAGTGCGGGTGCGGGCAAGATCTACTTGTACCGGTAGACGATCCGGCCACGCGTCAGGTCGTACGGAGAGAGCTCCACGACGACCCGGTCGTCCGGGAGGATTCGGATGTAGTGCATCCGCATCTTGCCGGAGATGTGCGCGAGGACCTTGTGACCGTTCTGGAGCTCCACCTTGAACATGGCGTTCGGGAGGGACTCGATCACGGTGCCCTCGATTTCGATGGCACCTTGCTTCTTGGCCACGCTTCGCCCTTCGAATCGGCTACCTTGATCGACTCCGGCCGCCGCGTGCGGACACACGGGTACACGAGAGCCGACGCGTCAGTCTACGTCAGCCCCTGGGAAAAGACGAATCGGGGAATCTGCCCACCGTAGAAGATCATTACGCGAACTCCGAATCGGCTACGCACCCAGGGGCCGGCGCCGCACACCGGTGGCTACGCCAGGGGGTCCGGTGCCGCCGTGACGCCCAGCTCCGCCAGTTTCGCCTTGCCGCCGTCCACCGCGGTCAGGACCAGGGGGCCCTCCTCGGTCAGGGCGACCGAGTGCTCCCAGTGGGAGGACCAGGTGCCGTCGGTGGTGACGACCGTCCAGTCGTCCTCCAGGACCTCCGTGCGGGGAGTGCCCAGCGACACCATCGGCTCGATGGCCAAGCAGAAGCCGGGGACGAGCTTCGGGCCCTTGCCCCGCTTGCGGGAGACGTAGTTCAGCAGGTGCGGGTCCATGTGCATCTCGGTGCCGATGCCGTGGCCGCCGTAGTCCTCGATGATCCCGTACCGGCCGAGGCTGTGGTCACCGACCGCCGGCCGCGGCTGGCGCTTGATGTAGGACTCGATCGCCTTCGAGACGTCCACCAAGCGGTTGCCGAGCTTCATGGCCGCGATGCCGGCCCACATCGACTCCTCCGTCACCCGGGAGAGCTCCACCAGCTCCGGTGCGTGCCCGGTGCCCACGAAGGCCGTGTAGGCGGCGTCACCGTGCCAGCCGTCCACGATCGCGCCCGCGTCGATGGAGATGATGTCGCCGTCCTTGAGGACGGTCTTGTCGTCGGGGATGCCGTGGACGACGACCTCGTTCGCCGAGGTGCAGATCGTCGCGGGGAAACCGCCGTACCCGAGGAAGTTCGACTTCGCACCGTGGTCGGCGATGACCTTCCGCGCCACCTCGTCGAGGTCCCGCGTCGTGGCGCCGGGCACGGCCGCCTCACGCGTCGCCGCGTGGATGGCGGCGACGACCAGCCCCGCCTCGCGCATCTTCGCGATCTGCTCGGGGGTCTTGATCTGCACCATCGTGGCCGCGGCCTTTCCATCGAGTACGGGGAACGGAACAACGATACGGCCGCGGCGCCCGTGAGGGGCACCGCGGCCGTATCGAACGAACCGGGGTTACTTCTTGAGCGCGGCCATCGCCTTGGCGGTGACCTCGTCCACCTTGCCGAGCGCCGAGATCGTCACGACCAGGTTCTGCGCCCGGTAGTAGTCGATGATCGGCTCGGTCTGCGTGTGGTAGACCTCCAGGCGCCGGCGGACCGTCTCCTCGGAGTCGTCGTCGCGCTGGTAGAGCTCGCCGCCGCAGACGTCACAGACGCCCGCGGTCTTCGGCGGGGTGTACGTCACGTGGAAGACGTGCGCGCTGTCGTTGCGGCAGATGCGGCGACCCGCGATCCGCTTCACGACCTCGTCCTCGGGGACCTCCAGGTCCAGGACCGCGTCCAGCTGCATGTCCTCGGCCTTCAGGACCACGTCCAGGGCCTCGGCCTGCGCCACGTTCCGGGGGAAGCCGTCCAGCAGGAAGCCGTTGGCGGCGTCCGACTGCTCCATGCGGTCCTTGGCCATCCCGATGGTCACCTCGTCGGGCACGAGGTCGCCGGCGTCCATGAACGCCTTGGCCTTCAGACCGAGCTCGGTGCCCTGCGAGATGTTGGCACGGAACAGGTCACCCGTGGAGATGTGTGGGATGTCCAGGTTCCTGGCAAGGAACGCGGCCTGCGTACCCTTGCCGGCCCCGGGCGGTCCGACGAGGACGATTCGCATCAGCGGAGGAACCCTTCGTAATTGCGCTGCTGGAGCTGGCTCTCGATCTGCTTCACGGTCTCCAGCCCCACACCCACGATGATGAGGATGCTCGTCCCGCCGAAGGGGAAGTTGGCATTGGCGCCACCGAAGCCTGCCAACGCCATCGTCGGCACAAGAGCGATCAGACCCAAGTACAGCGAGCCCGGCCAAGTGATCCGGTTGAGCACGTAGCTCAGATACTCGGCAGTAGGTCGACCAGCCCGGATACCCGGGATGAAGCCACCATACTTCTTCATGTTGTCGGCGACTTCCTCGGGGTTGAACGAAATCGCCACGTAGAAGAAGGCGAAGAACACGATCAGGAGGAAGTACGCAGCGATGTAGTAGGGGTGGTCACCCTTGACGAAGTGGGCTTCGATCCAGGTCTTCCACCCTGCGGTGGAGTTCGAGAACTGCGCGATCAAGGCCGGGATGTAGAGCAGCGACGACGCGAAGATGACAGGAATCACACCCGCCTGGTTCACCTTCAACGGGATGTAAGTGGACGTACCGCCGTACGACCTGCGGCCGATCATGCGCTTCGCGTACTGGACCGGGATGCGCCGCTGGGCCTGCTCGACGAAGACCACGAGGGCCACCATCACGAAGCCGATGAGGATGACGGTGCCGAACTCGATCCAGCCCTTGGCGAGCTTGCCGCTCTCCTTGATGGCCCACAGCGCGCCCGGGAAGCCGGCGGCGATCGAGATGAACATCAGGATCGACATGCCGTTGCCGATGCCGCGGTCGGTGATCAGCTCACCGAGCCACATGACGACACAGGTGCCCGCGGTCATCGTGATGACCATGGTGGCGATGGTGAAGATCGACTGGTTCGGCACGACCTGGTCGGCGACGATGCAGCCGCTGAAGAGCGCACCGCTCTTGGCGGTCGCCACGAGACCGGTGCCCTGGAGCACGGCAAGGGCGACCGTCAGGTACCGGGTGTATTGCGTGATCTTGGCGGTGCCCGACTGGCCCTCCTTCTTGAGGGCTTCGAGGCGCGGAATCACGACGGTCAGCAGCTGCAGGATGATGCTCGCCGTGATGTACGGCATGATGCCGAGCGCAAAGATGGTGATCTGCAGCAGCGCCCCGCCACTGAACATGTTGACCAGGCCGAACAGGCTGTTGTTGCCCTCGCTGGCCTGCTTGACACACTGCTGAACTGCCTCGTAGCTGACGCCGGGCACCGGGATGTGGGCACCGAGGCGGTACAACACGATGATGGCGAGCGTGAAGAGCAGTTTCTTGCGCAGGTCGGGCGTCTTGAACGCCCGGGCGAACGCGGTGAGCACGGTGCCTCCTGCGACCCCCGCGCTATGCGTCAAGGGTGACGGTCTTGAGGTTCGACGAATAGGTATCGGTCTTCAAATCCGTGCGGGCATGGCGCACGGAGTCTAGACAGTGCACGCCACCTTACCGGCGAGCATGCCCCCCTAGGAACGACCAACCGGGGATGCCCCTTTTGAGAGGCATCCCCGGTCGGATGTTCAAGCCATCGAGTCGTCTCAGACGAGCTCGGTGACGCTGCCGCCCGCGGCGGCAATCTTCTCCTTGGCGGAGCCGGAGACGGCGTCAACCGTCACCTGCAGCGCCACGGAGACCTCGCCTTGGCCAAGGACCTTGACGAGCTGGTTCTTGCGAACGGCACCCTTGGCGACCAGGTCGGCCACCGTGACCTCGCCACCCTGCGGGTAGAGCGCGGCCAGCTTGTCCAGGTTCACGACCTGGTACTCGGTGCGGAAGGGGTTCTTGAAGCCCTTCAGCTTCGGGAGGCGCATGTGGAGGGGCATCTGGCCACCCTCGAAGCGCTCCGGAACCTGGTAACGGGCCTTGGTGCCCTTCGTACCACGACCGGCCGTCTTACCCTTCGACGCCTCACCACGACCCACACGGGTCTTGGCGGTCTTGGCGCCGGGGGCGGGACGGAGGTTGTGGGCCTTCAGCGGGTTGTTCTCCGCCATGTCAGTCAACCTCCTCGACCGTCACGAGGTGGCGGACGGTGTGCACCATGCCGCGGAACTCGGGGCGGTCCTCCTTGACAACCACGTCGTTGACCTTCTTGAGGCCGAGCGAACGCAGGGTGTCGCGGTGGTTCTGCTTGCTGCCGATGTACGACTTCGTCTGCGTGACCTTGAGGCGAGCCATTACGCACCCGCCCCAGCACGCGCACGGAGCAGAGCCGCGGGAGCGACGTCCTCGAGGGGCAGACCACGGCGGGCCGCGATCTCCTCGGGACGCTGCAGGCCCTTGAGGGCCTCCACGGTCGCGTGCACGATGTTGATCGCGTTGTCGGAGCCGAGCGACTTCGACAGGATGTCGTGAACGCCGGCGCACTCGAGGACGGCACGCACCGGGCCACCGGCGATAACACCGGTACCGGGGGAAGCCGGCTTGAGCAGGACGACGCCCGCGGCCTTCTCGCCCTGGATCGGGTGAGGGATGGTGCCCTGGATGCGGGGAACCTTGAAGAAGTTCTTCTTCGCTTCCTCGACGCCCTTGGCAATGGCCGCGGGAACTTCCTTGGCCTTGCCGTAACCGACACCTACGGTGCCGTCACCGTCGCCCACCACGACCAGCGCGGTGAAGCTGAAACGACGACCACCCTTGACAACCTTGGCGACGCGGTTGATCGCGACAACGCGCTCAACGTACGCGGTCTTCTCGGCGGCAGCGCCACCGTCGCGACCCTTCCGGTCCCGCCGCTCGCCGCCACCGGCACCGCTGCCGCGGCGCTGGGGTCCAGCCATTGGAATTACCTCTCTCTGTTACGTCCGTTAGTCCCGGAACCGGGGCTTAGAACTTCAGCCCGGCTTCGCGGGCGGCGTCAGCCAGAGCGGCAATGCGCCCGGCGTACCTGTTGCCACCACGGTCGAACACGACGGCCTCGACACCGGCGGCCTTGGCGCGCTCGGCAACCAGGGAGCCGACCTTCTTGGCCTGCGCGGACTTGTCACCCTCGCCACCGCGGATCGACGCGTCCAGGGTCGACGCCGACGCAAGGGTGTGACCCTTGAGGTCGTCGATGACCTGAGCGGTGATGCCGCGGTTGGAACGCGTCACGACGAGGCGCGGACGCTCCGCCGTACCCGACACGTTCTTGCGGATGCGGATGTGGCGGCGCTTCTTGGCGGCGCCCTTGTAGGCGTCGCCCTTGGCGATCTTCACACCGTATGCCATGGCTTACTTACCAGCCTTTCCGACCTTGCGGCGGATGACCTCGCCCGCGTACTTCACGCCCTTGGCCTTGTAGGGGTCGGGCTTGCGAAGCTTGCGGATGTTGGCGGCGACCTCGCCGACCTTCTGCTTGTCGATGCCCTCGACCGAGAACTTGGTCGGCGACTCGACCTTGAACGAGATGCCCTCGGGCGCCTCGACCAGGATCGGGTGGCTGTAGCCGAGCTGGAACTCCAGAGAGGAGCCCTTCGCGGCCACGCGGTAACCGACACCGCTGATCTCGAGCGCCTTGACGTACCCCTGGGTCACACCGGTGATCATGTTGGCCACCAGCGTGCGGGACAGGCCGTGCAGGGCCTTGTTCTGACGCTCATCGTTCGGACGGGTGACGTTCAGAACGCCCTCCTCGCCCTTGGCGATCTCGATCGGCGCGGCGACGGTGTGGGTGAGGGTGCCCTTGGAACCCTTCACCGTGACCGTGCGGCCCTCGATGGTGACGTCCACGCCGGCGGGAACCGTGATGGGGAGCTTGCCGATACGCGACATTGGCTTTTCCTCCGTTCCCGACTACCAGACGTAGGCGAGGACTTCCCCACCCACGCCCTTCTTCTGCGCCTGCTGGCCGGTCAGGAGACCGTGGGACGTGGAGATGATCGCCACGCCCAGGCCGCCGAGGACCTTCGGCAGGTTGGTGGACTTCGCGTAAACCCGGAGGCCCGGCTTCGAGATCCGCTTGATGCCCGCGATGGAGCGCTCACGGTTCGGACCGAACTTGAGCTCGAGGACGAGGTTCTTGCCGACCTCGGCGTCCTCGACCTTCCAGCCCGTGATGAAGCCCTCCTGCTGGAGGATTTCCGCGATGTGAGACTTGATCTTGCTGTGCGGCATCGTCACGGAGTCGTGGTATGCCGAGTTCGCGTTACGCAGACGAGTCAGCATGTCCGCGATCGGATCAGTCATGGTCATGAATTGGCCTTCGGCCTCTCTCGCCGGGGTTTCCTGTATGCGCCATCCCTCTCCCCACACAGGGGCGGGACGGGTGCGGCGCGGGGACCTACGGCGTAGTAAGTCGGTAGGGCGGCGGACGCCCAACCCCCCTAGCCTAAGCCATGGAGGGATGGGCATCCGTCAGCCCAATACTTACCGAGAGACTCCGGTCATCCCAAGTGAGGGATTACCAGGAGCTCTTGGTCACGCCCGGCAGCTCGCCACGGTGAGCCATCTCACGGAGGCACACGCGGCACAGGCCGAACTTGCGGTACACGGAGTGGGGACGACCACAGCGCTGGCAGCGCGTGTAGCCACGCACGCCGAACTTGGGCTTGCGGGCAGCCTTCGCGATGAGAGCCTTCTTCGCCATCTCGCTTACGCCTCCTTGAACGGGAAGCCGAGGTGACGCAGAAGGGCACGGCCCTCGTCGTCGTTGGTCGCCGTGGTCACCACGGTGATGTCCATACCCCGGACACGGTCGATCTTGTCCTGGTCGATCTCGTGGAACATGACCTGCTCCGTGAGACCGAAGGTGTAGTTGCCACGGCCGTCGAACTGCTTGGGGGACAGGCCGCGGAAGTCGCGGATGCGCGGGAGCGCGAGCGACAGGGTGCGGTCCAGGAACTCCCACATGCGGTCGCCACGGAGGGTGACGTGCGCACCGATCGGCTGACCCTCGCGCAGCTTGAACTGCGCGATGGACTTGCGGGCCTTGGTGACGGCCGGCTTCTGACCGGTGATCGTGGTGAGGTCGCGGATCGCACCGTCGATCAGCTTCGAGTCACGGGCGGCGTCGCCGACACCCATGTTGACCACGATCTTCACGAGGCCGGGAACCTGCATGACGTTCTCGTAGGAGAACTCCTCACGCAGCTTGCCCGCGATCTCCTCGCGGTACTTCGTCTTGAGACGCGGAGTGGTGGTAGCCATCAGATGTCCTCACCCGTCCGCTTGGCAACGCGGATCTTGTTGCCCTCGTCGTCGAAGCGGTAACCGACACGCGTGACGACCTTCTTGCCGTCCTTCTCCACGACCAGCTGGACGTTGGAGACGTGGACCGGAGCCTCGGTCGTGACGATGCCGCCGGCCTGCGAGGGGCCGGCCTTGGTGTGCTTCTTGACCCGGTTGACACCCTCGACCAGGACGCGGTTCTCGCGCGGGAAGGCCGTGATGACCTTGCCCTGCTTGCCCTTGTCCTTACCGGTGATGACCTGGACCAGGTCGCCCTTCTTGATCTTCATGCTTACAGCACCTCCGGCGCGAGCGAGATGATCTTCATGAACTTCTTCTCGCGCAGCTCACGGCCGACCGGGCCGAAGATACGGGTGCCACGAGGGTCGCCGTCGTTCTTGAGAATGACAGCGGCGTTCTCGTCGAAGCGGATGTACGAGCCGTCCTGGCGGCGGCGCTCCTTGACGGTGCGAACGATGACCGCCTTGACGACGTCACCCTTCTTCACGTTGCCACCGGGGATCGCGTCCTTGACGGTGGCGACGATGACGTCACCGATGCCCGCGTAGCGGCGACCGGAGCCACCGAGAACACGGATGCAAAGGATCTCCTTGGCACCAGTGTTGTCGGCGACACGCAGTCGCGACTCCTGCTGGATCACGTCTATCTCCTGATTGTCTGCCGGTTCCCGGCCGGGGCTTCGGAGAAGCCCCGGCCGAGCCTGGCGGAACTGACCCGAGGGGCCCCCGGAACTAGTTTCCGGGGCCTCGGGTAATTACTTGGCCTTCTCGAGGATCTCGACGACGCGCCAGTGCTTCGTGGCGGACAGCTTCCGGGTCTCCATCAGGAGGACGCGGTCGCCGATGCCGGCAGCGTTCTGCTCGTCGTGAGCCTTGAGCTTGTTCGTACGGCGGATGACCTTGCCGTACAGCGCGTGCTTGACGCGGTCCTCGACAGCGACGACGACGGTCTTGTCCATCTTGTCGCTGACGACCAGGCCCTCGCGGACCTTGCGAGCGTTGCGCTCGGTCTTCTCAGTCACGTTGCTCTCGCTCATCAGGCGTTCTCCACCGTCTCGATGCCCAGCTCACGCTCACGCATCAGGGTGTAGATCCGGGCGATGTCCTTACGGACGGACTTGAGCCGACCGTGGTTCTCGAGCTGACCGGTCGCCGCCTGGAAGCGGAGGTTGAACAGCTCTTCCTTGGCCTCGCGGAGCTTGTTGAGAAGCTCCTCGTTGCCCAGCTCGCGCAGCTCGGACGCCTTGGTACCGGCCGACATCACAGCTCACCTGCTTCGCGCTTCACGATCTTGCACTTCATCGGCAGCTTGTGGGCCGCACGGGTCAGGGCCTCGCGCGCGATCTTCTCGTTCGGGTAGGACAGTTCGAACATCACCCGACCCGGCTTGACGTTCGCGATCCACCACTCCGGAGAACCCTTACCGGAACCCATGCGGGTCTCGGCGGGCTTCTTCGTCAGCGGACGGTCCGGGTAGATGTTGATCCAGACCTTGCCGCCACGCTTGATGTGGCGGGTCATCGCGATACGAGCCGCCTCGATCTGGCGGTTGGTCACGTAAGCCGGCGTGAGGGCCTGAATGCCGTACTCGCCGAACGCAACCTGCGTGCCACCCTTGCTCGCGCCCGAGCGCTTGGGGTGGTGCTGCTTGCGGTGCTTGACCCTACGGGGGATCAGCATGTCGGTCAGGCCTCCGTTCCGGTGCTCTCAGCCGGAGCGGCAGCGGCGGCGGGAGCCTCGGCCTTGGGGGCCTCGGCAGCCGGCGCGGACTGCTGCTGCGGCTTGCGGCCGCGGCCGCCACGCTCGCCACCGCGGCCACCACGGGCCGGGCGGTCGCCAGCGCCGGCACCACGGGCCGGGCGGTTACCCGCACGGGCCGCAGCGTTCTCGGCGCGGACCTCGGCGATGTTCTTGACGTCGCCCTTGTAGATCCAGACCTTCACGCCGATGCGGCCGAAGGTCGTCTTGGCCTCGAAGAAGCCGTAGTCGACGTTCGCGCGGAGCGTGTGCAGGGGCACGCGGCCCTCGCGGTAGAACTCCGAGCGGGACATCTCGGCGCCGCCGAGACGACCGCCGCACTGGATCTTGATGCCCTTGGCGCCGGCCTTCATCGTGCCCTGCATGCTCTTGCGCATGGCACGACGGAAGGAAACGCGGGAGGAGAGCTGCTCGGCAACGGCCTGGGCGACCAGCTGCGCGTCCATCTCGGGGTTCTTGACCTCGAGGATGTTCAGCTGGACCTGCTTGCCCGTGAGCTTCTCGAGGTCGCCGCGGATGCGGTCGGCCTCGGCGCCACGGCGGCCGATGACGATGCCGGGACGCGCGGTGTGGATGTCCACCCGCACGCGGTCACGGGTGCGCTCGATCTCAACCTTCGAGATGCCGGCGCGCTCCATGCCGGACGTCATCATCCGACGGATGGCGACGTCTTCCTTGACGTAGTCCTTGTACAGCTTGTCGGCGTACCAGCGGGACTTGAAGTCCGTGGTGATGCCGAGCCGGAACCCATGCGGGTTAACCTTCTGGCCCATTACCGGGTTCCTTCCTTGCTGCTGACGACCACGGTGATGTGGCTGGTCCGCTTACGGATCCGGTAGGCACGGCCCTGGGCGCGCGGACGGAACCGCTTCAGGGTCGGGCCCTCATCCACGTACGCCTCGCTGATGTACAGCGAAGAGGCGTCACTGTGGTCGTAGTTGTGCGCGGCGTTGGCAATGGCGCTGTCCAGCACCTTGCCGACCGGCACGCTCGCGGCCTGCGGGGCGAAACGCAGGACCGCCTGAGCCTCCGTGGCGTCCATGCCACGGATAAGGTCCACCACGCGGCGGGCCTTCATGGGCGTGACGCGGATGTACCGCGCCTGGGCCCTGGCTTCCATGGTTGTCCTTCCAGTGTCTGTCATGGTCATTCCACCCCGCTACTAGCGGCGCTTCGACTTCCGGTCGTCCTTCACGTGACCCCGGAAGGTGCGCGTCGGCGAGAACTCGCCGAGCTTGTGGCCGACCATCGACTCGGTGACAAACACCGGAATGTGGGTCTTGCCGTTGTGCACCGCGATCGTGTGGCCGAGCATGGCCGGGATGATCATCGAGCGACGGGACCAGGTCTTGATGACGTTCTTGGTACCGGCTTCGTTCTGGGCGTCCACCTTCTTGACGAGGTGGCCGTCGACGAAGGGTCCCTTCTTGAGACTGCGCGGCATCTAAACCCGCTCCTAGCGCTTCTTGTTCGTCTTGCGGCGGCGGACGATGTACTTGTTCGAAGCCTTCTTGGGCGAACGCGTACGACCCTCCTTCTGACCCCACGGGGAGACCGGGTGGCGACCACCGGAGGTCTTGCCCTCACCACCACCGTGCGGGTGGTCGACCGGGTTCATCGCCACACCGCGGACGGTCGGGCGAACGCCCAGCCAGCGCTTGCGGCCGGCCTTGCCCCAGTTGATGTTCGACTGCTCGGCGTTGCCGACCTCGCCGATGGTGGCGCGGCAGCGGGCGTCGACGAGACGGATCTCACCGGACGGCATGCGGAGGTGGGCCATGGTGCCCTCCTTCGCCAGCAGCTGCACGGAGGCACCGGCCGAGCGGGCGAACTTGGCGCCGCCACCGGGACGGAGCTCGATCGCGTGGATCGTGGTACCGACCGGGATGTTGCGGAGCGCCAGGTTGTTGCCGGGCTTGATGTCCGCGCCGGGGCCGTTCTCGACGCGGTCGCCCTGGGTCAGACCCTTGGGGGCGATGATGTAGCGCTTCTCGCCGTCCACGTAGTGGAGGAGCGCGATGCGCGCGGTGCGGTTGGGGTCGTACTCGATGTGAGCGACCTTGGCCGGCACGCCGTCCTTGTCGTGACGACGGAAGTCGATCACGCGGTAGGCGCGCTTGTGGCCACCGCCCTGGTGACGGACGGTCACACGACCGGTGTTGTTACGGCCGCCCTTGCTGTGCAGGGGGCGGACCAGCGACTTCTCCGGCGTGGACCGCGTGATCTCGACGAAGTCGGCTACGGAGGAGCCACGGCGGCCCGGCGTAGTCGGCTTGTACTTGCGGATTCCCATTTCTCAGTCCTCGTCCGATTCCGGACGACTCGACCGCCGTCAGGCGGTCGGGCCGCCGAAGATGTCGATACGGTTGCCCTCGGCAAGGGTCACGATGGCGCGCTTGGTGTTGGCGCGCTTGCCGAAACCGGTGCGGGTGCGCTTGCGCTTGCCCTGCCGGTTGATCGTGTTGACCCCGGTGACCTTGACCGAGAAGACCGCCTCGACGGCCTGCTTGATCTGGGTCTTGTTGGCGCCCGGCGCGACGATGAACGTGTACTTGTTCTCGTCGAGCAGCGCGTAGCTCTTCTCGGAGACAACCGGCTTGACGAGGACGTCGCGCGGGTCCGTGAAGGTCTTGCTCGTGATCGTGGCCTCGGACATCAGGCCTCGCTCCCTTCGGTCTCAACGGCCTTGGGGCCAGACACGAAGGACTCGAGGGCGGCCTGGGTGAAGACCACGTCGTCGGAGACGATCACGTCGTACGTGTTGAGCTGGCCCGGCTCCAGGATGTGCACCTGGGGCAGGTTACGGGCGGACAGCCACGCGGCCTCGTCGGAGCGCTCGACGACCAGGAGCAGGTTCTTGCGCTCCGAGATCTTGCCGAACAGCGTCTTCGCGGCCTTGGTGGAGACCTCGCCCTCGACCACGCCGGTGACGACGTGGATGCGGGAGTGGTTCGCCCGGTCCGAGAGGGCACCGCGGAGGGCGGCGGCCTTCATCTTCTTCGGGGTCCGCTGCGAGTAGTCACGCGGCACGGGGCCGTGCACGACGCCACCACCGGCGAACTGCGGGGCGCGGGTCGAACCCTGACGGGCGCGGCCGGTGCCCTTCTGGCGGTAAGGCTTCTTGCCACCACCGCGGACTTCGCCACGGGTCTTGGTCTTGTGCGTGCCCTGACGGGCCGCGGCCAGCTGCGCGACGACGACCTGGTGGATCAGCGGGATGCTGACCTTGGCGCCGAAGATCTCCTCGGGGAGCTCGACGGTCCCGGCCTTGTCGCCTGCCGGCGAAAGGATGTCAATGGTGCTCATCGGTTCCTCAAACCCCCTTGGCCGCGGTGCGGACCAGGACGAGGCCACCGTTGGGGCCGGGGACGGCGCCCTTGATGAGCAGCAGACCCTTCTCGGCGTCAACGGCGTGGACGGTCAGGTTCTGGGTGGTCACACGCTCGTTGCCCATGCGACCGGCCATGCGCATGCCCTTGAAGACACGGCCCGGGGTGGCGCAGCCACCGATCGAACCGGGCTTGCGGTGCACGCGGTGGGCACCGTGCGAAGCCTTGCCACCACGGAAGTTGTGGCGCTTCATCGCACCGGCGAAGCCCTTGCCCTTGCTCTTGCCGGTGACGTCGACCTTCACGCCGGCCTCGAAGACCTCGGCGGTGATCTCCTGGCCGAGCGTGTACTCGGAGGCGTCAGCGGTGCGGAGCTCCACCAGGTGGCGGCGCGGGGTGACGTCGGCCTTGGCGAAGTGACCCTTGAGGGGCTTGTTCACCTTGCGCGGGTCGATCTCGCCGAAGGCGATCTGGACCGACTCGTAGCCGTCGACGTCGTTCGTACGGACCTGGGTCACGACATTCGGACCGGCCTTGACGACGGTCACCGGGACGACCCGGTTGTTCTCGTCCCAGACCTGCGTCATGCCGAGCTTCTCGCCCAGGATGCCCTTGATGTTCTTAGCCATCTCGCGCGTCACCTCAGAGCTTGATCTCGATGTCGACGCCCGCCGGCAGGTCGAGACGCATGAGCGAGTCAACCGTCTTCGGCGTGGGGTCGAGGATGTCGATGAGGCGCTTGTGCGTGCGCATCTCGAAGTGCTCGCGCGAGTCCTTGTACTTGTGCGGCGACTTGATGACGCAGTACACGTTCTTCTCAGTGGGCAGCGGCACCGGGCCCGCGACCGACGCACCAGTGCGAGTCACCGTCTCGACGATCTTCTTCGCCGAGGAGTCGATGACCTCGTGGTCGTAGGCCTTGAGCCGGATGCGGATCTTCTGTCCCGCCATGGCTACTAGTAGTCCTTTGTCTCGTATAACGCTCTGGAACCCGGTCGGTTTGCGATCCTCCTCCGACCCACGCGGTCGGGCGTGTCGCGCTCCCTCTACGCAGAAATCCCTAGGGATCTCCCAACCAAGGGGGCGCGGTCGCCATGACCGCAGGCCGGGGGTTGAACACCCACCGGGCGCCTGGCCGGCACCCCGCTGACGCTTCCCAGAAGATTCCCGTACGTCCGCCCCTGATGAGGGGCGACGAGTACTGTGGGACTCGCTTCCGGTCCTCCCGACGGGAGGCGCGCAGCATCGGCACTCAACCGAGCAACCCCGACAGTCTGCCATACGGGGCCTTCCGGCCGCCAATCGGGGTCCAAGACTGTACCCCACGTCACGTACGACCATGCGCCGGGGCGCGCATTCGCGACCCGCACGCCCCTCGTTCGCCCCGTCGCCGACGCGCCCCCGCCATCCCGGACCTCGGCCCGCTCGGTCAGGTGCCGTCGCCCGGGCGCGGTGCGTGCGTCACCGCCGCTGCTCGCGCAGCCCTCGTCGAGGACCGGGCAGAACGCGTGCCGCACCTCGGCGAGCCAGGCCCCGACATGCGAGAAGGCCCCGCACCGAGGGTGCGGGGCCTTCCCTTACTGCTCAGCAGCTCCTAGGAGCCACCAGGTCGGTTCAAGATCAGGCGTTGATCTTGGTGACCTGGCCGGCGCCGACGGTCCGGCCACCCTCACGGATGGCGAACTTGAGGCCCTCCTCCATGGCGACGGGCTGGATCAGCTCGACGGACATGGAGGTGTTGTCGCCCGGCATGACCATCTCGGTACCCTCGGGGAGGGTCACGACGCCAGTCACGTCCGTGGTACGGAAGTAGAACTGCGGGCGGTAGTTGTTGAAGAACGGGGTGTGACGGCCACCCTCGTCCTTCGACAGGATGTAGGCCTGGGCCTCGAAGCTGGTGTGCGGCGTGACCGAACCCGGCTTGATGATGACCTGGCCGCGCTCGACGTCCTCGCGCTTGATGCCACGGAGGAGCAGACCGACGTTCTCACCGGCCTGGCCCTCGTCGAGCAGCTTGCGGAACATCTCGATGCCGGTGACCGTGGTGGTGGTCTTCTCGGTCTTGATGCCGATGATGTCGACGGTCTCGTTGACCTTGAGGACACCACGCTCGATGCGGCCGGTGACGACGGTGCCACGACCGGTGATCGTGAAGACGTCCTCGATCGGCATCAGGAACGGCTTGTCGACGTCACGCTCGGGCTGCGGGATGGCCTCGTCCACCGCGTGCATGAGGCCGAGGAGCTTCTCGCCCCACTCCTTGTCGCCCTCGAGGGCCTTGAGCGCCGAGACGCGGACGACCGGCAGGTCGTCGCCCGGGAACTCGTACTCGGAGAGGAGCTCACGGACCTCGAGCTCGACGAGCTCCAGGATCTCCTCGTCGTCCACCATGTCGGCCTTGTTCAGGGCGACGACGATGTACGGAACGCCGACCTGGCGGGCCAGGAGCACGTGCTCCTTGGTCTGCGGCATCGGGCCGTCGGTGGCGGCGACAACGAGGATGGCGCCGTCCATCTGCGCCGCACCCGTGATCATGTTCTTGATGTAGTCCGCGTGACCGGGGCAGTCGACGTGGGCGTAGTGACGCGACTCGGTCTGGTACTCGACGTGCGCGATCGAGATGGTGATACCGCGCTGGCGCTCCTCGGGAGCCTTGTCGATCTGGTCGAACGCCGAGGCCTCGTTGAGCTCCGGGTACGCGTCGTGCAGCACCTTGGTAATGGCGGCCGTGAGGGTCGTCTTACCGTGGTCAATGTGACCGATGGTGCCGATGTTGACGTGCGGCTTAGTCCGCTCGAACTTCGCCTTCGCCACTGGGGTCCTCCTGGAGTGGTTCTGAACGCCTTGCTTCATCGGCGCCAGGTGATCTTTGCTGGGATGCCAGTAAACCGGGGCCCGATTCCTCGGGTTTCGGGGGCCGGGCCCCGGTGACTGGTGTCAAGCCTAAAGCGTGAACTCGGGAGAGTTACTCGCCCTTGGCCTTCGCGATGATCTCCTCGGCGACGTTCCGCGGAACCTCGGCGTAGGAGTCGAACTGCATCGAGTAGCTTGCGCGACCCGAGGTCTTGCTGCGGAGGTCTCCGACGTAGCCGAACATCTCCGAGAGCGGCACGAGGCCCTTCACGACGCGGGCGCCGCTGCGCTCCTCCATGGCCTGGATCTGGCCACGGCGGGAGTTGATGTCACCGATGACCTCGCCCATGTAGTCCTCGGGCGTGACGACCTCAACGGCCATCATCGGCTCAAGGATGACGGGAGAAGCCTTGCGCGCGGCCTCCTTGAAGGCCTGCGAACCGGCGATCTTGAACGCGAGCTCGGAGGAGTCGACCTCGTGGTAGGCACCGTCGAGAAGGATGACGCGAACGCCGGTCATCTCGTAGCCGGCCAGGATGCCGAACTGCATGGCCTCCTGCGCACCCGCGTCGACCGAAGGGATGTACTCCTTCGGGATGCGGCCACCGGTGACCTTGTTCACGAACTCGTAGGAGGCGTCGCCACCCTCGATGGGCTCGATCGCGATCTGCACCTTGGCGAACTGACCGGTACCACCGGTCTGCTTCTTGTGGGTGAAGTCCACGCGCTCGACGGCCTTGCGGATCGTCTCGCGGTACGCGACCTGCGGCTTGCCGACGTTCGCCTCGACCTTGAACTCGCGACGCATGCGGTCGACGAGGATGTCGAGGTGGAGCTCGCCCATGCCACCGATGATGGTCTGGCCGGTCTCCTCGTCCGAGTGGACCTGGAAGGAGGGGTCCTCCTCCGCGAGACGCTGGATGGCGACACCCAGCTTCTCCTGGTCACCCTTGGACTTGGGCTCGATGGCGACCTGGATGACCGGCGCCGGGAAGTCCATGGACTCCAGGATGACCGGCTTCTTGTCGTCGCACAGCGTCTCACCGGTGGTGGTCTGCTTCAGGCCCATGACGGCGACGATGTCGCCGGCGCCCACCGAGTCGATCTCCTCACGCTTGTTGGCGTGCATGCGGTAGATCTTGCCGATGCGCTCCTTCTTGCCCTTGACGGAGTTCAGCACCGCGGTGCCGGCCTCCAGGCGACCGGAGTAGATCCGGACGAAGGTGAGCTTGCCGAGGTGCGGGTCGCTCGCGATCTTGAACGCGAGGGCCGACAGCGGCTCGTCGTCGGACGGCTTGCGCTTGACGACGACCTCGGGGTCCTTGACGTCGTGGCCCTCGATGGCCTCGACGTCCAGGGGCGAGGGGAGGTAGCGCACGACGGCGTCGAGCAGGGGCTGGACGCCCTTGTTCTTGAACGCGGTGCCGCAGAAGACGGGGGTGACCGTCTTCTCGCCGTTGCCCTTGCCCGAGGCGATGGTGATACGACGGACAGCCGCGTACAGCTGCTCCTCGGTGGGCTCGACGCCCTCGAGGAAGAGCTCCATGAGCTCCTCGTCGTTCTCCGCGACGGTCTCGACGAGCTTGCCGCGGTACTCCTCGGCCAGCTCGAGCTTGTCCGCCGGGATGTCGACGACGTCGTACATCTCACCCTTGCTGGCCTCGGCGGACCAGACAAGCGCCTTCATGCGGACCAGGTCGATGACGCCCTGGAAGTCCATCTCGGCGCCGATCGGGAGCTGCATGACGATCGGGACGGCGCCGAGGCGGTCCACGATCATGTCGACGCAGCGGAGGAACTCGGCACCCGTGCGGTCGAGCTTGTTGACGAAGCAGATGCGCGGGACGCCGTAGCGGTCCGCCTGACGCCAAACGGTCTCGGACTGGGGCTCGACACCGGCCACACCGTCGAACACGGTGACAGCACCGTCGAGCACGCGCAGCGAACGCTCCACCTCGACGGTGAAGTCGACGTGGCCCGGCGTGTCGATGATGTTGATCGTGTGATCGACATTCTCGAGCGGCCAGTGGCAGGTCGTCGCGGCGGACGTGATCGTGATGCCGCGCTCCTGCTCCTGCTCCATCCAGTCCATCGTGGCAGCGCCGTCGTGGACTTCACCGATCTTGTACGAAACGCCGGTGTAGAACAGGATCCGCTCGGTGGTGGTCGTCTTGCCCGCGTCGATGTGGGCCATGATGCCGATGTTGCGCACCTTGGCCAGGTCAAGCGAAGTGGTAGCCATAAGGCTTCAGTCTTCTCTCGGTCTCGATGTGGGTTGCGACTACCAGCGGTAGTGCGCGAAGGCCTTGTTGGACTCGGCCATCTTGTGCGTGTCCTCGCGCTTCTTGACCGCAGCGCCGAGGCCGTTCGAGGCGTCCAGCAGCTCGTTCATGAGGCGCTCGGTCATGGTCTTCTCGCGACGGGCGCGGGAGTAACCGACGAGCCAGCGGAGGGCCAGCGTGGACGCGCGGCCCGGCTTGACCTCGATCGGCACCTGGTAGGTGGCGCCACCGACACGGCGGGACTTGACCTCGAGGGCCGGCTTGACGTTCTCGAGAGCGCGCTTCAGCGTGATGACCGGGTCCTGGCCGGTCTTCTCGCGAAGACCCTCCATGGCGCCGTACACGATGCGCTCGGCGGTGGAACGCTTGCCGTCCAGCAGGATCTTGTTGATCAGCGAGGTGACAAGAGGAGAGCTGTAGACCGGGTCGATGATGACCGGGCGCTTCGGGGCGGGGCCCTTACGAGGCATTCTTACTTCTCCTTCTTGGCGCCGTAGCGGCTGCGAGCCTGCTTACGGTTCTTGACGCCCTGCGTGTCGAGGGAACCGCGGATGATCTTGTAGCGAACACCCGGCAGGTCCTTCACACGGCCACCGCGCACGAGCACGATGGAGTGCTCCTGCAGGTTGTGACCCTCACCCGGGATGTAGGCCGTGACCTCGATGCCCGAGGTCAGACGCACACGCGCGACCTTACGGAGGGCCGAGTTCGGCTTCTTCGGGGTGGTCGTGAACACACGCGTGCAGACGCCACGACGCTGAGGGGAACCCTCGAGTGCGGGCGTCTTGTTCTTCTCGACCTTGTCCTGCCGGCCCTTACGGACCAGCTGCTGGATCGTAGGCACTACTTCTCCGGTTTCTGTGTGCCGTCGTCAAACTAACCTGGAACATTCACCGACCCACGCGGTCGGGTGTGTCGAATCTCGCGCGCTCCTGCCAAAAGCAGGGAAGAGCGCGGATCGCGGTGACCGATGCATGACCCGTCGTGCGGTTGAGGACACGCACGGGAGCCAAGGCACACCCCAGGCACAAGGCATGAGCGTACCTACCGTACGGACTCCGGTCAAAACAAATGCCCACGCGAGCGGGCGCCCGGCCGATGTGCGGGAACGCGGGGCCGGACGGGGGTGCGAGCGCCCCCCCTACGGGGGCGGTGGTGACGGTCCCGCGGCGGGGGACGCAGGAGGGACGGGTGCGCCGCCCCACCTCCCCGTTCGGCCGACCCGGCCCCGCCCCCGGAGGGGCGGACGGGAACCTGCCGGGCTCCCGGAGTCCCCTCGCGTCCCGTCCGCCGCACCCGGTGCCACGACCCGTCGCACGGGACCACCGCCGGTGTCGACGGATGCCGGGCCTCGGCAACGAACGGGGCCCCACGCCTTCTGGGGCAGCTCCTGTCACCGGGTTTCGCCCGCATGGACACTACACGTCAGCACCCGTCCAGCCGACGAAGAACCGGAGGCCCGCCATGGCCACGGACGACCGCGCCCTGCCCACGCCCGGCAGGACCACCCCGACCGATCTCGGCGTCGAAGTCCGTCTCACCCTCCTTGAGTACGGCACGATCGCCGCCGAGTACGCACCCATCGCCGCCCACCCGGACACACCGCGGGCCGTCGTGGACGACTACGCCGTCGTGGTCGACGCCCTCGCCCTGGCCCACCGGGTGCCGGACTCCGACGTCCCGGCGGTCCTCGCCGTCGGCACCAAGGCCCTGATCCGTGTCCACCGGGCCCTGCTCGGCCCGCCGTCGCCGAGGAAGAACACGTGACCCGCCCCGCCGACACCACCAGCCTGGTCCGAAGGCACCTGGCGGTCCTGGCGGTCCTCGCGTCGATCGCCCTGGTGGTGAGCTGGACCGCCGTCGCCCCGTACGCGTACACCGCTCTGGTCGGCTGCGCGGTCGCCCTGCCCCTCCGGCTGCGCGGTCGGCCCGCCCTTCGCGCCACCGCCCCGGACGCCGCGCCGCTGCCTCCGGTGCAGCAGCAGCCGTCGGGCGGGCCGGGCGCCGAGTCGGCCATCACGGAGTACGGCGAGCGGCTCGCCCGGCAGCCAGTGGACGCCGACGGCCCCGCCGCCGAACGACACGACTGGCGTGCGGCACTCGACGCCTACGACGACGCCAAGCGGGCCGAGCCCGGTCGCGTGCTGCAGATCCTGGCGGGCGGGCACACCGCCCTGGACCGGTTGGCCCTCGCCGCGGACCGGCGTCGACGGCGAGCCGAAGCACAGGCCGGCGCCGAAGCAGCGGCCCGCACGGCCGCCCCGGCCGAAGCGCCGCCACCGCCCCGTTACGGCCCTCCGCCCGTCGACCCCGCCCTGTGGAGCCACGGCAGCGGCCCGACCACCTTCCGCCTCCCCAAGACCCACGGCTGGAAGGGCTCCTACCTCCTGGCCTTCGAGGGCGACTCCCCCGACGGCTTCCTCGTGCACGCCCGCACCGGCACCGCCCGCCGGCCCCAGAGCGTCCAACTGGCGTACCGCGAGGCCGGCCCGGGCGCCGTCCGGGTGCCCGTTTCCACCTCCGTCGACAACGCCCTCACCCTCGACATCGTCACCGAAGGCCCCTGGCGGGCCGCCCTGCTGTCCGCCGACGCCGCGCGCACCCTGCACGGAGCGGTGTTCGGCAGCTCCTCCGAGGTCCTGCTCAACCGGTTCGGCCACCACTCCGCCGTCTTCGAGCACCACGGCGACGGCCCGTTCGTCCTGCGTGAGCCGAGGGCCAGTGACGTCACCACCGGCCGCATCGTCGCCGAGGGCAGGGGGACCGCCCAGCTCCGGCTCGGCCTGTCCGACGTCCAGACCCTGTACGTGACGTCCGACGGCGAGTGGACGCTCACCACCCCCTGACGGCACCGGAGGAGGAAGGCGCCGGAGAACACCGAAGGGCGGTCACCCCGTACGCAACGGGG
>NZ_JBHYMF010000086.1:0-29644 GCF_042742855.1 Streptomyces sp. NPDC058877
CCTCATGGGCGGGCCCCGTCCGTACGGGCGGTACGGAGCGGGTCAGGGCTTGCGAGCCACCGCGGCCCAACCCGGGATGGGGTCGTCACCCTGGACCGGGACGGGCTCGCCCAGTTCCGGGTGCCACTCGGCCGTGAGGGAGACCCCGGGCTCGACGAACTCCAGACCGTCGAAGAAAGCGGCCAGTTCGTCGCGCGAGCGGGGTCGCAGGGTCAGCCCGCGCGCCTTGTACATGGCGCTCGCCTTCGCCGCGCCCTCGGGGTCGAAGTCCCCGGTGACGTGGGAGAGGACGAGGTAACTGCCCGGCGCGAGCTTTTCGACGATCTTGGAGACCAGTTCGTAGGCACCGTCCTCGTCCCCCACGAAGTGCAGCAGGGCGAGCATCGAAAGGGCGATGGGCTGGTCGAAATCAAGGACCTTTCCGGCCCTTTCGAGGATGGCCTCGGGCTCACGGGCGTCCGCCTGGATGTACTCGGTGGCCCCTTCCGGGGTCGAGCGCAGCAGTGCGGCCGCGTGCGCGAGCACGATCGGGTCGTTGTCGCAGTAGACGATGCGGGAGTCCGGCGCGGCCTCCTGCGCGATCTGGTGCAGGTTGGGCTCGGTCGGGATGCCCGTGCCGACGTCGAGGTACTGCCGGACGCCGTGGGCGCTGAGCCAGCGGATGGCCCGGTGCATGAAGGCACGGTTGACGCGGGCCATGTCCCGGCCCCGCGCGTCGACGGTGAGCAGCTGACGGGCCATCTCCTCGTCGACCGGATAGTTGTCCTTGCCACCCAGGAACCAGTCGTACATGCGCGCCGGATGCGGCTTGCTGGTGTCGATCCGGACTGATGCGGGTTCCTGGGGCATCGGCTCTCTCCTGGTCGGGTTGAACGGGTCGCGCTACAGCAAGAGTTACGCGACGTTGGGGGCTGGGTGGAAGGGGCCGGTGAGGAGAAAGTCGGCCTGACCGGATTTCGCTCCCTGGATGAAGGCGGCGATCTCCCCGAGGGTGTAAATGAGCGCTGGTCCTTCAGGGTCTGCGGACTGTCGCACGGCGACCCTGCCGTCGGCCAGTTTCATGGCCTCCACGCAGTTGCCCCCGTTCCCGCCGCTCCACGGCTTGTGCCAACCCTCGGCACCGAGCTCAGCGGCGGGCATGCCGTTGTATACGCGATCCATTCACAGCTCCTTGCGGAGGTCCCGGAGGATCTCCTTCGTGCGTTGTGCAGTCGCGGCCTGCGCCGCCATGCGGTCCATGACCTCCAGGTGGGAAGCCACCTCGGGACGCGCGTCGAGGTAGACGGCGCCGGTCAGGTACTCGCTGTAGACCATGTCCGGGAGTTCGGGCATGGCGAAGCGGAAGAGGACGAACGGTCCGTAGGTGCCGGGGTGGTGGCCGGACGCGAACTCCGCGATCTGCAGGGTGACGTTCGGCAGCTCGGACGCTTCGAGCAGCCGGTCGAGCTGGTCGCGCATCACCTCGGGCCCGGCGCCGACCGGTCGACGGAACACCGTCTCGTCCATGATCACCCAGAACTTCGGAGCGTCGTCCCTGGTCAGCAGGGACTGGCGCTCCATCCGCAGGGCCACATGACGTTCGGTGTCCTCGTCCTTGACGGCGTCGCTGCCGCCACCGACCGCCCCGCTGCGCAGAATGGCGCGGGCGTATTCCTCGGTCTGGAGCAGACCGGGGACGAACTGGGGCTCGTACGCCCGGATGAGGCTGGCCGCCCCCTCCAGGCTGACGTACATGGAGAACCAGCCGGGCAGCACGTCGTGGAACCGCTGCCACCAGCCGGGGAGGTTGGCCTCTTCCGCGAGGGCGATGAAGCCCTCCGCCTCGGAGTCCGTGATCCCGTACTCCTTCAACAGGAGTTGTACGTAAGGGATCTTCAGCGCCACCTCGGCGGTCTCCATCCGCCGGACGGTGGCCGGAGCCACCCGCAGGACCTTGGCGGCCTCTTCCCTCTTCATGCCGGCCCGCTCGCGCAGGTCCTGCAGACGCTTTCCGAGGACGACCTGTCCCACCGTCGGGGCGGACCGTGGCTCGCTCACTCTCAGACCTCCCCGACGCACCGTTTCGACGAGTGTGCCACGAAGCCGCTCCAGAGAGAACAAGGCACTCTGCAATTTTCAGAGTGCCACTTGCCAAGTGTCCGACTCAGGAGGACAGTGTTCCGGTGAACCAGTACACGCTGCCGCCGTGCGCCCCCGTGCCACGGCGACAGCGCCGTACGGCAGTCCTGCCCACTGTTGTGAGGAACCGGTCGTGGCCTCTGGTAACGCGCAGCCTTCAGGTCTCATGAGCCCCCGAGTCATGGCTCAGCGCTCGCAGCCGCAGACCGATCCCGTCCGCCGCTTCGCCTTCGAGCTCCCCGCCCTCACCTCGTCCGTCGCGCGGGCCCGGCGGCTCTCGGAGGAACGGCTCATCCTCTGGGGCTGTGGCCCCGAGATACGCGAGACGGTCGCCCTCGTCGTCTCCGAGCTCGTTACCAACGCCGTCGTGCACACCGCGAGTGACCGCTTCGTCTGCGAACTCCGCGAGGACGAGGACACCCTGCGCATAGCCGTGCGCGACGAGGGCGGTCCCGCGGGCCCGCGGATACGGGACTGCGGCGAGGAGGAGCGCGGTCGCGGACTCCTCATCGTGGATGCGCTCTGCACCGCCTGGGGCGCCGACCGCACCGGCCACGGCACGGCACAGATCGTCTGGGCGGAGCTGGCCCACGGCACGGGGGAAACGTGCTGAAGGCGATCCGCATGGTCTCGCGGGCCCGCAAGCACGCCGAAGCCGGCTCCGTTCCGGCTCCCCGCCGCACGCCCGAATCGCTCCTCGGTCCGGACCCCCGCTCCCCCGACCCCACCGGGTCCCGCGAGCCGGGTGCCACCCGACTGGCCGTGCCCGTCGGACTGCACACCGGACTCGGCTGCGACGCCGTCGGCGTGCCCGCCCGCTTCGGCTTCAAGATCCTCTCCCGCCTCCCCGCCAAGGGCTGCGTGTACGCCGACAGCGACTGGTGGTGGTGGCTCGTCCCCGCCGGCTCCGACCTCGACCTCGTCTGGCCCCTGCCCGCCTGCTACGCACCCGGCGCCGAGATCCCGGACCGCGGCCCCCGACTCATCCACCGGCCCGACGGCACCTCCCCCTACACCCCTCCGATCCCGCTCTACCTCCTGGCGTGCCAGCTGACGGGCACCGCTCCGGCCTGGCCGGCTCCACCGGTGCGCAGCGCGCTCTGACGCGTGCGGCCCCCGACGGCCTAGGCTCGGTGCCATGTTCACCCCGCAGGGCCCCAGCCTCCGCGAGCTGACCGTCCAGGCCCTCTCCTCGGTCGAGCACGGCTACGACCTGCTCGCGGACAAGTTCGACGCGACCCCCTTCCGCACCTCCGACCGGCTCCTGACCGCGGTCGCCCGCACCCTGCAAACCCTCGGCCCCTTCGACTCGGGGCTCGACGTCTGCTGCGGCACCGGGGCCGGACTCGACGTCCTCCGCTCCGTCTGCGCGGGCCGGATCACCGGCGTCGACTTCAGCACGGGCATGTTGGACCGGGCCCGGGAGGCCCACCCGGCCGCCGACCTCGTCCGCGCCGACGCCCTGGCCCTCCCCTTCGCCCCCGTCTTCGACCTGGCGGTCAGCTTCGGCGCCTTCGGCCACTTCCTCCCGGCCGAACAGCGCACGCTCTTCTCCCAGGTGCACGCCTCGCTGCGCCCCGGCGGCACCTTCGCCTTCCCCCTCCCGGCTCCGCCGCCCGTCGGCTCCCGCCCCTACTGGGCCCTGTGGGGCTTCGACGCGGCGATGCGGATCAGGAACGCCGTCTGGCGCCCGCCGTTCGTCATGTACTACCGCACCTTCCGGCTCGTGGACGTCCGCGAGCGGCTGGCGGGGGCGGGTTTCCGGGTCTCCCACACCCCGGTCGAAGGCCTGGGGCGCCGGGACGACGGGAGCCCGCACTGCCGGCTGGTGGTCGCGCGGAAGGCTTAGGACGGCCGGACCACCGGGTCCTACCGCTCCGGGAGGAGCGGTGGCCGGAGCGGATGCCCACCCGGGCATCGCCCCCGGGAGGCCGGTTCGGGCGGAGGGGTGAAGCTGTGGGAGGGACGGCCGCCCGGCGGGCGGGGCGGCGGGCGGGCGCGGGGCCCGGGGTGGCGGACCGCCACCGGGACGGCGGGTTCAGGCCTTCTTGACCACGCTGGACTTGAGCTGCATGGCGCCGAAGCCGTCGATGCGGCAGTCGATGTCATGTCCGTCGACGCCGTCGACCAGACGGATGTTGCGGACCTTCGTGCCGGCCTTGATACCGGAGGGGTTGCCCTTGACCTTGAGCGCCTTCACGACGGTCACCGTGTCGCCGTCGCTCAGCACGTTGCCGACGGCGTCCTTGACCACGCGCGTCCCGGGATCGTCGGAGGCGGCCTCCTCCGCGGCGGGAACCCACTCGTGGCCGCACTCGGGGCACACCACCAGGTTGTTCATCTCATAGGTGTACTCGCTCGAGCACTGGGGACAGGGGGGAATGTTCTCGTTCACGTGCCCAGAATAAGCCCGCCCCGAAAACGCACCCCCGACGGACGAACCCGTCCTGCGCACATGCGAAATGCCGGTCGATGACAAATCGACCGGCATTTCGGTGTGGTGTCCGAGGGGGGACTTGAACCCCCACGCCCGATAAAGGGCACTAGCACCTCAAGCTAGCGCGTCTGCCATTCCGCCACCCGGACCGGGTGTTTGTCGTCCCGGGCTCTCCCCGCGGCGACAGAGACAACTCTACCAGGGGTTCGAGGTGCCTTTCACCAACGTTTCCCGTGGTCAGTCGGCCGACACCACCGGTGGGGACGCGGTCGGGCGCCGCCCCGCCCGGCCCCTTTCCGGGTGCGGTGCACACGGAGCGGAAGAACGGTCAGCGGACCTCGACCAGGCGTGCCGAGACCACGACGTTGCCCGCGTACCCGTTCTCCTCGGTGAAGGTGCCTCCGCAGGTGATCAACCTCAGTTCGGGGCCGCCCGCGTCACCGTAGACCCGCGCTGCGGGAAAGCCTTCCTTGGGGACGACCTCGACCCCGTACACGGCGAAGACGGCCGTCCTGCCGTCGGCGCGGACGACCTCCACGCGGCTTCCCCCGCCGAGGGCGCCGAGGTCGTAGAAGACGGCACGGCCCCTCGGAGTGTCCACGTGGCCGACGACGACGGCGGTGCCTCGCTCACCGGGGGTGACCGCTCCGGTGAACCAGCCCGCGAGCTGGTCGTTCTCGGGCGGCGGGGCCTCGATCCAGCCCTCCGCGTCGAGCCCGACCCCGGTGACCGGGGCGTCGACGCGGACGGCCGGGATCCGGACCCGGACCGGTGGTGAAGGGGGCAGTGGAGCGGGTGCGGACACCGGAGGGGAAGGGGGCGTCCGCCCGTCGTCCGCCGCGGCTGCGGCCAGGGGCTGGGGCGGACCGTCGGCCCGGAGCCCCTCCACCCCGCCGCGCAGGAGGTGCACCCCGATCAGGAGGACGACGGCGACGAGACCCCAGGAGCCGCGGCGTCCGACTCCCTCCGCGCCCGTCGTTCCTTCCGAACGCCCCACGTGCGACTTCCTCCTTGCGCCCCGGCGGGCCGCATGACCTCGGTGCCCGTCCGCGCGAACGGGTCTCCGCGCTCGCGCCACGGGAATGGCGCCCCTCCTCCCCGGTCCTCGTCACACCGGGGCGGAGGGGCCGTCTGGGGGCTCCCGGCCCGCCCTCAGGAGCGGTCGTCGACCCCGCGGCGGCGGGTGAGTACGACGGCCGCGCCGAGTGCACCGGCGATGAGCAGGGCGCCGGTGACCAGCTGGGTGGCGCCGAGGCCGTCGGAAGGGGCACCGGACGCGGCAGCGGTGCCGTAGCCGGCCTTCACTCCCTTGTGGACTTCGGTGCGCGCACCGGTGTCGTGTCCGGCGTCGCCGCCCGGGGCGATGGTGAGGTGGGTGGTGCCGCGCTCGCCCTTGCAGTCGAAGGTGATCGCGTACTGGGCGCCGGCCTTGGCGTCGAGGTCCACGGTGGCGGTGCCGGGGCGCCCCTCGTTGAGGGTCACGGTCTCGAACACCCCGGAGGTGACGGTCACGGACGGCACCTCGCAACCGTCGGAGGCGAGGGTGATGGTGCCGCCGGGGGCGATCGTCGTGGGGGTGACGGAGAAGCCGAACGACGTGATGGGGTTGTCGCCCCCGTCGGCCAGGGCCGCGGGCGCGACCGGCAGGACGGCGACGGCACCGAACAGGGCGGCGGAAACGGCACCTATCGCACGCATGCGGTCCTCCTGGTCGCGGGGGGCTCGGACGGGCGGCGACTCCGCGTCCGGGAAGGGGACGACCCCACCGCGATCGAAGCTAGGTCCGGCCCCGCCGCGCCGCCACCCGGCCCCGCCGAACGGGGCACGGCGGGGCGGCGTACCAGGGGGCGCTAGGGAACCCGGACGACCTGGCCGGCGTACGAGAGGTTGCCGCCGAAGCCGAAGAGCAGGACGGGGGCGCCGGAGGGCAGTTCCCCGCGTTCGACCAGCTTGGCGAGGGCCAGCGGGATCGAGGCGGCCGAGGTGTTGCCGGAATCGACGACGTCGCGGGCGACGACCGCGTTGACGGCTCCGATCTTCGCGGCGAGCGGTTCGATGATCCGCAGGTTGGCCTGGTGCAGGACGACGCCGGCCAGGTCCTCGGGTGCGACGCCGGAGCGCTCGCACGCCCGGCGGGCCAGCGCGGGCAGTTGCTGGGTGGCCCAGCGGTAGACGGACTGGCCCTCCTGGGCGAAGCGGGGCGGGGTGCCCTCGATGCGGACGGCGTGTCCCATCTCGGGAACGGAGCCCCACAGCACGGGACCGATCGCGCCGGTGTCCGCCTCGACCGCCTCGACGACCGCGGCGCCCGCACCGTCACCGACGAGGACGCAGGTGGTGCGGTCGGTCCAGTCGGTGATGTCGGTCATCTTGTCCGCGCCGATGACCAGGGCACGGCGGGCCGCCCCGGCCCGTACGGCGTGGTCCGCGGTGGCCAGGGCGTGCGTGAAGCCGGCGCAGACCACGTTGAGGTCCATGGTGGCGGGCGATGCCATGCCGAGGCGCGCGGCAACGCGGGCGGCCGTGTTGGGCGAGCGGTCGATCGCGGTGGAGGTGGCGACGAGGACGAGGTCGATGTCGCCCGCGGTGAGGCCGGCGGCGGCCAGGGCCTTGCCGGCGGCCTGGGCGGCGAGTTCGTCGACGGGCTCCTCGGGCCCGGCGACGTGCCGGGTGCGGATGCCGACCCGGCTGGTGATCCACGCGTCGTCGGTGTCGACGAGCGCGGCCAGGTCGTGGTTGGTCAGCACCTTGGCGGGCTGGTAGTGACCGAGCGCGGCGATGCGAGTGCCCGTCATACTCGGGACCCCCTAGGTGGTTGGTTCGTCCAGCAGGACCCCCCAGTCTTGCCAGCGACTGATCGGTAACAGGTGACGTAAACCACCAACATTCACCCTGATCGCTTGGTCGACCGTGACAAGGCACCGGGAAGGGGCGTGGTGCGCGGGCGCCGGGGGAAGGTGTCGGAGAATGGGGCGGTCAGGGCCTCCCCGGCCTTCCCTGCGGAGAGAATCGAGTGCGGTCACGATGGGACGGGTCACCGAGCGACGGCGTGTCCTGCGGATCCGGGACGGTGCGGTCACCACCCGGCCCGACACGCTGGTGGCCGAGGAGCCGCTGGAGATCCGGCTGAACGGGCGTCCGATCGCGATCACGATGCGCACGCCCGGCGACGACTTCGCGCTCGCGACCGGCTTCCTGGTGAGCGAGGGGGTCCTGGCGGCGGCGACCGACGTGCGGAACGTCGTGTACTGCGCGGGCGCCACGGAGGACGGCCGGAACACGTACAACGTGGTGGACGTGCAGCTCGCCCCGGACGTGCGGGTCCCGGACATCACCCTGGAGCGGAACGTCTACACGACGTCCTCGTGCGGGCTGTGCGGCAAGGCCAGCCTGGACGCGGTGCGCACCACGGCGCGCTTCCCGATCGCCGACGCCCCGCCGCTCCGGATCTCCCCGGCGCTGCTGTCCCTGCTTCCGGAGCGGCTCCGGGCGGCGCAACGGGTCTTCGACACCACTGGCGGGCTGCACGCGGCGGCGCTCTTCTCGGAGGAGGGCGAACTGCTCGACGTGCGGGAGGACGTGGGTCGGCACAACGCAGTGGACAAGCTCGTCGGGCGAGCGCTGCGGGAGGGGTCGTTGCCGCTGGCGCGGACGGTGCTGCTCGTATCGGGGCGTGCCTCGTTCGAGCTCGCGCAGAAGGCCGTGATGGCCGGGATCCCGGTGCTCGCCGCGGTGTCCGCTCCGTCCTCGCTCGCCGTCGACCTGGCCTCCGAGGCGGGGCTGACGCTGGTCGGCTTCCTGCGCGGACCGGACATGAACGTGTACGCGGGCGAGCACCGGATCGCGCTCTGACGCCTTGACCCGCGGGGTCAGTTCTTCGGCGGGTCGATCATCTGGAGGACGAGGGTGTCCGGGGGCGGGGCGATGCCGGGGCCGCCGGCAGCCGTCCAGGCGAGGATGTCGTCCAGGCAGTCCTCGTCGAGGGTGAAGCCGACCCAGACCGCCCGGCCGCCGCGCCTCCGTCCTTCGGTGGAGGGCTGGACGACGACGACGTTGGCCTGGGCACAGGGGCCGAGGCAATCACTGGTGCGGACGGCGAGCCGCCCCCCGGAGGCCGCCGCGGCTTCACGGAGACGGGCGAGCTGGCCGGCGTGGTCGGTGCCGGGGTTCTTGCGGGCGTCGCCGCAGCAGCAACCGCGGCAGACGACCAGGGAGCAGGGGCGGGCCCCGTAGCGTATGGGGACCGGGCTCATCGGGGATCCTCCGCGGTCGTCGCGGAGGCCGGGGCGACCGTGCCGGGGCGCGGGAGGTCAAGGTCGACGGGGGCGCGGTGCTCATCGGTGGTGAGCGCCGCCACGACGCCCTCGGCGAAGACGGGCGCGGTGCTGCCGGGATCGTGTGCGGGCATGGGAGCACCGTAGCGGGCCGGATGATCATCGCGGGTCGGCGAGGGGTGTGATCCGGCCGACGGAGCAGCTCCGGGATCACCCGTCCGCGGTCGGGGCCGCGGGGACGGGCGCACCGGGACGGCCGGCCTCCGGGTCCTGCGCGGCCTCCGGGTCGTGGGACCGGCGTCGTGCGATGACCGCGCAGACCATCAGTTGCATCTGGTGGAAGAGCATCAGCGGGAGGACGGCGAGGGATGCCTGGGGGCCGAAGAGGACGCTCGCCATCGGCAGTCCGGCCGCCAGGCTCTTCTTGGAACCGGCGAACTGGATCGTGATCCGGTCGGCCCGGTCGAAGCCGAGGCGCCGGGCACCGTATCCGGTCAGGGCCAGCATGGCGGCGAGGAGGACGGCCTCGACGGCGAGCAGCAGGCCGAGTCGGGCGGGGGTGACCAGGTGCCAGGTGCCGGCGGTGACGCCCTGGCTGAAGGCGGTGTAGACGACCAGCAGGATGGCCGCACGGTCGACGCGCCCGAGGACCTCCTTGTGGCGGACGAGGAAGCCGCTGACCCGGCGGCGCAGCAGTTGTCCGGCGAGGAAGGGTGCCAGCAGCTGGAGCGCGATCTGCAGCAGTGCCGCGGTGGACGGGCCGCCCGTGCCGTTGCCGAGGAGGAACGCGGCGAGCAGCGGGGTGAGGACCATGCCCGCGAGCGAGGAGAAGGAGCCCGCGCAGATGGCGGCTGGAACGTTTCCCCGGGCGATCGAGGTGAAGGCGATGGAGGACTGGACGGTGGACGGCACCAGACAGAGGAAGAGGAGACCGCCGTAGAGCTCGGGAGTGAGCACGACGGGTACGAGGCCGCGGGCGGCGAGCCCGAGCAGGGGGAAGAGCAGGAAGGTGGCGCCCAGGACGGTGAGGTGGAGTCGCCAGTGCCGCAGGCCGTCGAGGGCTTCGCGGGTGGAGAGCCGGGCCCCGTAGAGGAAGAAGAGCAGGGAGACGGCGGCGGTCGACGCGCCTTCCGTGAGGTCGGCTGCGGCTCCGGAGGCGGGCAGGAGCGCGGCGAGGGCGACCGTGCCGAGCAGAGCGAGGACGTAACCGTCGACGGGCAGCCAGGACGGCGGACGGAGGGGACGGCGCGGGGGACGGGCCGGGGTCGGGCGGGTCATGGGCTCCACTGCTCTGTGCACGGCGTTCGGTGTGTAGCGCCGGTCCATCGTGCGTCAGGGCCCGGTCATCGGGAATCCCGCACAGCGCTCTGACTGTCATCGCAATTCGCGATAGCGTCAGAAGGGTGTACGAACCCACTCAGCTGCGCACCTTCCTGGCCGTGGCCCAGACGCTGAGCTTCACCCGGGCCGCGGACCGGCTCGGGGTGCGGCAGTCGACCGTCAGCCAGCACGTGCGGCGCCTGGAGGAGGCGACGGGCCGTCCGCTGTTCGCCCGGGACACGCACCGCGTGGAGCTGACCGAGGACGGCGAGGCGATGCTCGGCTTCGCCCGGACGATCCTCCAGGCCCACGAGCGGGCGGCGGCCTTCTTCGGCGGGAGGCGATTGCACGGGCGGCTGCGGTTCGGCGCGTCGGAGGACTTCGTGACGACCCGGCTGCCGGAGATCCTGGAGTCCTTCCGGCGCGAGCACCCCGAGGTCGACCTGGAACTCACGGTGGAGCTGTCCGGGACGCTCCAGGAGCGGCTGGCGGCCGGCCGTCTCGATCTGATCCTGGCCAAGCGGCGGGGGGCGGAGGACGGGGGGCGGCTGGTCTGGGAGGACGCGCTCGTCTGGATCGGGGCACCGGGGCTGCGGCTCGCACCGGACCGGCCGGTACCGCTGATCCTGTACCCGCCGCCGGGCATCACCCGGGCGCGAGCGCTGGAGGCCCTGGAGGCGCAGGGCAGGGCATGGCGGATCGCGTGCACGAGTTCCAGCCTGAGCGCCAATGTGGCGGCGGCCCGGGCCGGGCTCGGCGTGATGGCGCACACGCGGGGCCTGGTGCCGCCGGGGCTCGTCCCGGTACCGGCCCGTGCGGGTCTTCCCGAACTCGGCGATGTCGGCTTCGTACTGCGCAGGGGACATCGGGGCGGGGAGGTCCAGGAGGCGGCGGACGCGCTGGCGGAGGCGATCCTGGCGGGCGGCGACCGCCTGCACCGGCCGCACCGAACGGACCGTGACCGCCAGGGGGCGGGCGGATCGTGGTGGCCCTCGTGAGCGGACGGTGCCCGAGGGGACGGGCCGGCGTGCGGAGCGCGGCCGGCCGGGGGCGGCCGGGTCGTCGGAGCCTTGACCGAGGGGGCGGCCGTTGCCGAGCGGCGAACGGCGAGAAGGCGCCATGCCGACGCGTCGGAGGGCGGGGAGTGAGCGGCCGGTACGGATTCCGTGGAGATTCGCCCCCGGTCGGTGCACCGGCCGGTCAACCCCGGCCCGACGAACTCGCCCGTCCTTCGTTCTCACCCAGCCTGACCTGTGAGAACACGGAATGTCCCGGCTTGGTGAAGGAGCTCCCACCAGCCGGCCCCGTGGGGTACCGTCACCCGCGCCGTACGGAGCGCAGCAGAGGGCTTTTCCAGCCACCTAGCCGTCGAGGAGCAGGTCAGTGCGCGAGTTCACCGTGCCGCCCGTCGAGGCGGCGCCTCAGGTAGGCGGTCTGGCGGACGCCGTGTTCGACCATGCCCTCGCCGAGCCGGACAGGGTCGCCTTCGGCCGGAAGGACCCCGGCGGAGAGTGGCGCGACGTGACGGCCGCGGGATTCCGGGACGAGGTCCTGGGCCTCGCGAAGGGCCTGATCGCGGAGGGCGTGCGCTTCGGCGACCGGGTCGCGATCATGGCCAGGACGCGGTACGAGTGGACGCTCTTCGACTTCGCGCTGTGGGCCCTCGGCGCGCAGCCCGTGCCGGTCTATCCGACCTCCTCCGCCGAGCAGGTCTTCTGGATGCTGCACGATGCCGAGGTCACCGCGTGCGTGGTGGAGCACGAGGACCACGCGATGACGATCGGTTCCGTCATCGACCGGCTGCCCAGGCTCCAACGGCTGTGGCAGTTGGACGCGGACGCGGTGGGCGAGCTGACGGCGGCGGGCACGGAGATCGACGAGGAGGTCGTGCACCGGCACCGGCGGGCGGTGACCCCGGAGACGATCGCGACGGTCATCTACACCTCCGGAACGACCGGCCCCCCCAAGGGCTGTGTGATCACCCACGCCAACCTGATGTTCGAGACGGACACGCTGACGGGGCGTTGGGAACCGGTGTTCCGCTCGCGGCCCGGGGAGCAGTCCTCGACGCTGCTGTTCCTGCCGCTCGCGCACGTCTTCGGACGGATGGTGGAGGTCGCGGCCGTCCGGGGCAGGGTGAAGTTGGGGCACCAGCCGGTGATGGCGGCGGCCGAACTGCTCCCGGACCTGGCGGCCTTCCGGCCGAGCTTCGTCCTGGCCGTTCCCTACGTCTTCGAGAAGCTCTTCCACGCGGCCCGCCGCAAGGCGGAGGCCGAGGGGAAGGCGGGCCCCTTCGACAAGGCCGTGGAGGTGGCGGTCACCTATGCGGAGGCGCTGGAGCACAAGGCCTTCGGCACCGGCCCGGGTCCGTCGGCGGCGCTGCGCGTGCAGCACCAGTTCTTCGAGAAGACGGTGTACGGGAAGGTGCGCGCCGCCCTGGGGGGTCGCGTGCGGCACGCGATGTCGGGCGGCTCCGCCATGGACCGCAGACAAGGGCTGTTCTTCGCGGGCGCCGGGGTCACGATCTTCGAGGGGTACGGACTGACCGAGTCCTCGGCGGCGGCCACGGCGAATCCGCCCGAACGGGTCAAGTACGGCACGGTGGGACAGCCGGTGCCGGGGACGACGGTGCACATCGCGGAGGACGGCGAGGTGTGGCTGCACGGCGGGCAGGTCTTCTCGGGCTACCTCAACTCCCCGGAGGCCACCGCCGCCGTCCTCAGTGACGGCTGGCTGGCGACCGGGGACCTCGGCTCCCTCGACGCCGACGGCTATCTGACGATCACCGGGCGCAAGAAGGAGATCCTGGTGACCTCCGGCGGCAAGAGCGTCTCCCCCACGGCCCTGGAGGAGCGGGTGCGGGCGCATCCGCTGATCGCCCAGTGCCTCGTGGTCGGCAACGACCGGCCGTACGTCGCCGCCCTCGTGACGCTCGACCAGGAAGCGGTGGAGCACTGGTTGGCGATGCAGGGACGGGCGCCGCTCGCCCCTGCCGAGTTGGTGCGCGACCCGGACCTGGAGACGGAGATCCGGCGCGGGGTGGTGGCGGCGAACACGCTGGTCTCCCAGGCGGAGTCGATCCGGACGTTCCGGATCCTGGCCCATCCGTTCAGCGAGGAGCACGGGTTGCTCACCCCCTCGCTGAAGCTGAAGCGGAAGGCCATCGAGCGGGCGTACGCGGTGGAGGTCGAGGCGCTGTACGGCTGATCGCCGATGGGCACCGTACGACCGCCCCTGGTGGAATGCGGGACGGCCGTTGATCGTTGACGCTGTGAGCAGAGGAGTGCCCGTGCGCACCGTACGGGCCGCGACGACGTAAGGACCCCTCCCCCGTGAGCACGGACAGCAGCGTTCCCCCGGTCATCCTGAACAACGGCGTGCACATGCCGCAGCTGGGCTTCGGCGTCTGGCAGGTGCCGGACGCGGAGGCGACGGCCGCCGTGACGACGGCCCTGGAGGCCGGCTACCGGTCGGTCGACACCGCCGCCATCTACCAGAACGAGCGGGGCACCGGCCGGGCCCTCACCGAGTCCGGCATCGCCCGGGAAGAACTCTTCGTCACCACGAAGCTGTGGAACGGCGAGCAGGGCTACGACTCGACCCTGCGCGCCTTCGACGCCTCCCTCGACAAGCTGGGGCTCGACTACGTCGACCTGTACCTGATCCACTGGCCGGTGCCGGCGAAGGACGCCTACGTCGACACGTACCGCGCGTTCGAGAAGATCCACGCGGACGGGCGCGCCAAGGCGATCGGCGTCTCGAACTTCCTCCCCGAGCACCTGGAGCGGCTGATCGGCGAAACCTCGATCGTGCCCGCCGTCAATCAGATCGAGCTGCACCCGCAGCTCGCCCAGCCGGAGGCCCGCGAGGCGCACGCCCGGTACGGCATCGCGACCGAGGCGTGGTCCCCGCTCGGCCAGGGCAAGGGGCTCCTGGAGGTCCCCGCCATCGTCGCCATCGGCCAGAAGCACGGTCGAACGCCGGCCCAGGTGGTGCTGCGCTGGCACCTCCAGCTGGGGAACGTGGTCATCCCGAAGTCGGTGACCCCCTCGCGGATCCGGGAGAACATCGACGTCTTCGACTTCGAGCTGGACGCCGAGGACCTGGCGGCCGTCGCCGCCCTCGACGAGGGCCGGCGGATCGGCCCGAACCCGGCGGAGTTCAACGTCGGCGCCTGACGGTCCCGGGGCCGGCACCCCGGGCCGGCCCTCAGCCCTTGCGGGCGGTGTGGACGGTGTGGGCGGCGAGGTGGAAGACGTCCGTGCGGTGATGCAGGGACAGTGCGTCGGCAGGGTCGAGGAGCCGGTCGAGCGTCTCCTTGTCGTCCGCGTCGAGGCGGGCCCCGAGGCCGTCCCGCAGCCGCCCGTAGTGGGCGAGGACCAGCTCCCGGACGGCCGGAGGCACGGGGGCGGGTACGTCGACGAGGAAGGTGCGGGTGCCGGCGGGGGTGAGACCCGCAGCGGCGAGCAGGGCCCGCCAGTCGTCCGTCTCCGCCTTGGAACCCGGGAGCTCGGCGCGCATCTCGGCGAACCAGTCGGCACTGAGGGCGTCGAGCCGGGCTTCCAGGCCGGGACGTCCGATGCCGATGTGCCGGGGCAGGTGGCGCGGCGCCAGGCCGCCCTCGACCAGGGCGATGAGGCCGCCGGCGTTCAGATGGTCGGCGAACGCGGTGAGCGCGGCCCCCTGGTCACCGATGTGGTGCAGGGAGTTGCCCATCCAGATGAGGTCGGCCTGCCCCAGCGCACCGATCCCTTCCGGGAGTTCGGCGTGGAGGGTGGAGACCCGGGCACCGATGCCCCTGGCCTCGGCACGGTCCCGGGCACGGGCGAGGAGTTCGGGAGAGCCGTCGACGGCGACGGACTCGGCGGCCGGGAAGGCCTCGGCGAGCAGGCCGGTCACGACGCCGGGACCGCTGCCGACGTCGAGGATCCGGCGGACGCCCTGCACCGGGACCAGGCTGCCCAGCCAGGCGGCGGCCTCGGTGTAGACGGGGAGCGTGATCTCTGCCTGCCGCTCCAGGAGCGGGGCCATCTCGCCCCAGTCGAGGTCGGTGTCGTCGTGGTGGTGACCGTGGCCGGACTGGTGGACGTGACCCCCGCCGTGCGGGTGGTCCGGGTGGGAAGCGCGGTGCTGACTCATGGTTCCAGAGTGCGCGGACCGAGTGGAGAGCGCGAGGAATGTTGCCGTTCCGGCAATGCGAAACAGGCGCCGGAAGTCAGCGGCCCCGCCCCGCCCCGCCCGGACGGGCCGCCGGACCGGAGGGCAGACGCACGGGCTGCCGGACTGGACGGCCGACGGACCGCGGGCACGTTCGGCGGGTGAACGCACGGGGTGCGCGCCGGACGGCGGCGGGCCCGTCGCCCCCGGAGGGGACCGCCCCGGCGCGGCCCTCAGCCCCGCCTGACGTACCGGGCCAGCCGGTAGTCGGGATCGGCGCGCGGACGGTCCTGGTCCGGAAGGGCGGCCAGCGCTTCGACGAGCCGCTCGACGGTGGCCGCGTCACCGCGGAACCAGGAGGCGTAGTGGCCGCGACGCACCTTGGCCGCGACGCCCTGCGGAGTGTTGCCCTGGCCGTGGCCGGTGAACCGGGTGCCGGAGGAGGGGGCGAGGCCGTGAACCACCGCGTACCGGTCGACGGAGTCCGCACGGTCCGATGCCGCCCCGGGCGACCGGTGGGGACGCAGGACGGCGTCGATGTCGCTGCCGACGTCGTGCGCGGCGTCCTTGTCCACGGTGACGACGAGGACCCCGCCGGGGCGCAGCACTCGGGCCGCTTCGGCGACGACCTCCTCGGCGAAGGGCACGAGGTGGAGCAGCCACACGGCGCTCACCGCGTCCAGGGAGGCGTCGGGGAACGGAAGCCGCCGGGCGTCGGCGCGCACCACCCGTCCGGGAAGGCGCCCGCCTGCCACCCGGAGCATGGCATGGGCCGTATCGACACCCTGGACCCGCAGACCGGACCGCCGGAGCCGCTCGGTGACGAGACCGGTGCCGCAGGCGAGGTCGAGCAGGGTGCGGGCGCCGGGCGGCACGAGCCGCAGCACCGCCTCGGCCGCGGCACCGGCACGGGGCACACCGCCGCGGGGCTCGTCGTAGTGCTCCGCCTCGACCTCGTAGTCGAGGAGGGTGCCGGCCGTGCTCGCCCTCTCCGTGCCGGTCAACTCGCGCCGTGGCCGGGCGCGATCCGCTCGACGCGGTCGGCGAGTTCGAAGTCCTTCTCGGTGACGGCACCACCGGCGGAGTGGGTGTTCACGGCCAGGGCGACCGTGTCGTAACCGAGGGTCAGGTCGGAGTGGTGGTCCAACTCCTGCTGGATCCGGGCGACGTGGACGACGAGGGCGGTCGCGGCGAAGTGGTCGCCGAGCCGGTACGTCCGCATGAGCCGGTCGCCCTCGACGGACCATCCAGGGAGCTCCCTCAGGCGGTCCTCGATCTCCTTCTGCGACAGGGGCTGTGTGGGCACGGCAGTGCTCCCTCCGGTCGGATGCTGCGGGTGGCACGGGGACGGACGGACCCCGGGAGAAAGGTACCCGCGGTCCCCCTCTGGGATACCGTCTGGCCATGGCGACTGTCGTGAGCGACACGGGGGTGGGTCCGCTGCTGCGCGGATGGCGCGAACAGCGGCGGCTGAGCCAGTTGGAGCTCGCGCTGCGGGCCGACTCCTCGGCACGCCACATCTCGTTCGTCGAGACGGGGCGCTCCCGGCCGAGCGAGGAGATGGTGCTGAGGCTGGCCGAGCACCTGGAGGTGCCGGTGCGGGAGCGGAACGCACTGCTGCTCGCCGCCGGGTACGCGCCCCGGTACCCGGAGTCGCCACTCGACGCCCCGCGTCTGGAGACGCTCCGGGAGGGCATCGAGCGGCTGTTGCAGGGGTACGACCCGTATCCGGCGCTCGTGGTGGACGGCTCGTACACGGTGCTGGCGGCCAACCGGGGCGCCGGGCTGTTGCTCGCCGGACTGCCCGAGCACCTCCTCGCACCACCGCTGAACGCGATGCGGCTGACCCTGCACCCGGAGGGGTTGGCGCCCCGGATCCGGAACCTGCGGGAGTGGCGGGGGCACCTGCTCGCCCAGATGGAACGCCAGATGGGTCTGATGCGCTCGGAGGCGCTGCGCGAGCTCCACGCGGAGGTGGCGGCGTACCCGCTTCCGCAGAACGGCGAAGCGGACGAGCCGCCGGCGGAGGGAACGGATCCGTACGTCGCGCTGCCGCTGCGGATCGAACACGACGGGCGGGTGCTGTCGTTCGTTTCGTCGATCTCGACGTTCAACACTCCGATGGACGTGACTGTCGCCGAACTGGCCATCGAAGCGTTCCTCCCGGCCGACCCGGGGACGGCCGCGTACGTGCGGTCGCTTGGTTAGCGGAGTTCGCGGCCCTCAGCGCCAGCCGGCGACGAGGGCGACGACGGCGAGGAACCGGCGCACTGCGGACCGGGGTCGGGGGTGCCGGCGAGACCGGCGAGCGGGGTCCGGGACATGACGGATCACCCTCCTTGGGGCCGTGCGCGCGGATGGCGGTCCCGGGTCCCGGACGGAGTGCGCCGCCCGGGACCCGGTGGCCATGAGCATGCCGGACGGGTGGCGAGGGGTCGATGACGCCGGAGGTAAGGGAAGCCCCCGGGGAAGCCCCCTCGGAGACGGCGCCTCGGGTCCGGAACCGCCCTCGCCCGCTTCGACGGCCCCGGACGCCCGTGCCCGCCCACGGCAGGGCACGGCGGAGTCCGTGCCGTGGGCGTGACCGGTGCACCCGCCGGCTTTCGACGACCGCCCCCGCCTTCTTTCCGGAGATCCCCGTGGGCCTCTCCCCCGGATACTAAGGTCTTCCGTTGTGCCGTACGTCACATGGGGACGGCATGGGTGGGTGGCTTGGGGTGGGGCAACCGAGTGCCCGAGTGACGAGATCTGGGGGCTTTGTGCACGAGATGACCAAGGGCTCGAACGTGGCGCTGGCGGCGCTGAGCGAGAACACCGGCTCGGTGCTCGTGAGTCTGAGCTGGATCAGCCAGACCGGTGAAGGCGATGCGGATGTGTCCGTCCTGCTGCTGGACGCGAACGGCAAGGTCCGCGGTGACAAGGACTTCTACTTCTACAACAACCCCGTTGCCGCTGACGGAAGCGTGCAACTCCTGGGAAAGACACCCACGGGGAGCGGCGACGAGGACCGGATCGGCTTCGACCTGACCGCAGTCCCGTCCGACGTCGACCGGATCGTCGTGGCAGCGAGCCGTTACGGCGGAGCCGCCTTCGGGGAGTTGGAGGACCTCAAGCTGACATTGGCCGACGGCGGCGGCGAAAGCTTGCTCGGATTCACCGTCGATGACGCCGGCGCGGTGAGCGCGATCATCTTCGGCGAGCTGTACCGACGCGGGGAGGAATGGAAGTTCCGTGCCGTCGGGCAGGGCTACGACACGGGTCTGGCCGGTCTGGCAACGGACTTCGGAGTGGACATCGATGACGACACGGATGCGGAGAGAGCACCGGGCGGCACCGAGACCGGCGAGCGGGCCGACCCGCCGTCCCCGGACATCGAGCAGGAACGGCACACCGCCCCGGGCTCGACCCCGCCCCCCCGGCCGCCCGGTGACGAAGCGGAACCGAAGAAGGCGGCACGACCCCGTACGGCGAAGAAGAAGATCACAGTGCCGAGGGTGGCCAAGAAGTCCCTTGCCGACAACGACTCCTGGAAGCAGGCCCGGCTCTTCCCGGTCTCGGTGCTCAAGAGCGACCGGGACCGGGAGATGCGCGCCACGTCGGTGCTGCTGTCGGTGATGGCCCAGGTGCCGGAGTTCGGCCGGCGGCTCACCGCGGCCTTCGGGGCGCCGTCGGGTCGTATGGAAACCTTCACGGAAGTCTCGCTGCCGCATGGCGACACCCCACGACGCCCCGACGGAGTGATCCGTGTCGAGCGTGCCGGCAAGCTGTGGACCGCGCTGGTGGAGACCAAGACCAACGGCAACGGCCTCAAGCCCGAGCAGGTGCAGGCGTACATGGACATTGCGGCCCGTCGCGGTTACGAGGCCGTGATCACCCTGTCGAACGACGTGGCGCTGGAGGGCAGCCCCCTCGTCGACGTCAAGGTCGACGGACGGCGCAAGCACAAGGTGGCCCTCTGGCACCTCTCGTGGGCCGAAGTCACCCATCAGGCACAGATGTTGATCCGACACGAGGGCGTCGGAGACAAGGCTCACGCCTGGCTGCTCCAGGAACTGCTCCACTATCTGCGACACGAGAACTCCGGCTGCCACGGCTTCCAGAACATGGGTGCGTCCTGGGTGCCCGTACGCAACGGAATCGACGACGAGACCCTGTGCCAAGGTGACCCGCGCGCGCTGGAGGTGGTCGAGAACTGGGAACGGCTCATCCGTCAGATCTGCCTCAGCCTCGGTGGCGAACTCGGTCAGAAGGCACTGCCCGTTCAACGTGCCAAGCGTGGAACGGACCCGGGAACCCGTCGCAGCCGCCTGGCCGATGACCTCTGCACCAGCGGCAGGCTCCAGGCAGAACTCCGGATCGAGGGCGCACCCGGCATCCTGGCCGTCATTGCCGACCTGCGCACCGGCAAGCTCCGCACCTCCATCGAAATCCCCGCGCCCGAACAGGGCTACCCACTGACCTGGGCCAAACGCCTCGTCCGGCGCCTGGCCGAGGCTCCGGCAGACCTTCACGTCGAAACCCTGCTCGAAGGAACGACCGGGGGGCCGCGCGGCACCTTGGAAAGGCTCCGCCCCGAACCGGCTGACATGCTTCCGAGGAACAACGCCGCCCAGCTCACGGGCTTCCGCCTGTCGCTGTTCAAGAGCATGGGAAGCAGCCGCGGGAACGCCGCATCCGGCTTCATCCGCAGTGTCGACGACGCGGTGCATCGCTTCCACAGCAGCGTGGTGGTCCACTTGGACCGTCCGGCGCCCCGGCAGACGTCCGCGAAGGAACGCACCGGGACGGAGTGACCTCTCCCCATGGACTGCTGCACGCGGACCCGGGCGGTGCGAAGCGGGCCGCGGTCCGATGCCGCGAGAGCGGACGAGACGCCGGTGGGGGTCGGTGTGCCGGGGACGTCCCCGCGGCCCCCGGAGGGTGCTCCGGAGGCCCGTACGGGAGGTCAGCGGCGCGGGCCCTCCCGGCGCGCGGGGCCCTCCTGACCGGTGGCGGGCTCGGAGGCCGGTGCGGGTGCCGGGGTGCCGGGCTCGGGCGCGGTGCGCTCGGCGCGTCGGGCGCGGGAGGCCTCGGCACGCACCAGGGCCTGGAGGACGGCGTACGGGTCGACGGGCATGGTGGAGCTCCTCGTGGTACGGAGATGGTGGAAGGGGGCTGCGGGGAGGCGGGCCTCTCAGCAGCGCATCACCACGCACCTGGGGACGTCGCCGAACGGGACGGGTACCGCGGCGGAAGCCGGGATGCCGGGACGGGACGGGCCTCCGTGGGGGCGGACTTCGGACGTGACGGGCCGCAGGCCCGCACCGTGCCGGCGTGCCCGGGCGGAGGGCCCGGCCTCGGTGGCGGCCGGATCGTGGGTTTCCCCGCCGGGGTCAGCGGCCGGTGCGACGGCCGTGGACGCCTCGACGGTGGGCACGGTGGCCGCGGTCCCGGTGCCGAAGAGGGCGGCGAGGACGAGGAGGAGCACGATCCACCGCTGCCGGCCGCGGTCCGGGCGTGCCGGGCGTCCCGCCGGGGTGGCGGGCGCGGCGGACTGCTCGGGCGCGGTGCTCACGGAGATCCGTATTGCCCCGCCGGGATCCCGGCTCGGCGCACCCGGGCCGAGATCCGCCCGAGCGGCCTACGCGGGGGACACCGGATTCACCGGCCCGGCCGTCAGGCCCGCCCGAACGCTCTCGCCCGCCGGGATCCCGGCGGGCGCCCGTGCGGGACGGCCCCGTGGCGGGCGGAGGTCGGATTCAGTGGCTGTCGTCCCGCGCGAACCGTTCGTCGGCCGGAAGGACCGACGGCGGGTCCGTGGCGGGTGGCGCCTCCGCCGGGCCCCGCGGGGGCGTCGGTTCGAGCGGCACCTGTGGCCCCGAGGACTCGCGCAGCCACCGCCGCAGCACCCGGTGCACCTGCTCGGCCCCCACCAGCTCCTCCCCCGACGCCACCGGCGGCGAAAGGTCCGGCGGCGAGAGCAGGAAGGCGTGCGACTGCTCCCCGCCGAGGCCACCGTGCGAGCCGATCTGCTCCTCGAAGGCGTGCACGCTTCCGGTCGCCGGGTCGCACATCGAATTGACCATGATGTCCGCGACGTGCGGAAAGCCGTCCGTGCGTCGCACCGCCCAGGCCGCCCCCGGTCCGAAGGCGGCGAGCGGCCCGTCGTCCGCGAGGTCGGCGACCGGTACCTCCGCCCCGCCGCGGGCGAGCACCACCGAGCCGTGCTCGGCGCTCGCCACGAGCACGAAGCCGATGCCCGGATGGTTCGCGAGGGTGCGGAGCAGCGCGGGATGGCGGCGGTCGATCTCCTCACGGGTCATCCGGTGCGGCACGTCGGGGAAGGAGACCAGCCCCAGGTTGCCCGAAGCGAGGACGACGGGTTCGGAGGACCGGGCGGGCAGCTCCCCCGCCGCTTCCCCGCCCTCGTCCACGGGTCGGTGGAGGGCGCTGCGCAGTGCGTCCCTGGCCGCGTCCCGCGCCTCCGAGCCGCTCCGGGTGCGTCGTACGCGGCGTGACACGGGGAGCCCGCACCCGGCCCGGACGAGGTCCTTGAGCGTCAGTCCGTACGCCGACTCGAAGGTCTCGCCGGGGCTCTGCCCGTGGTCGGAGAGGAGCACGATCCGGTAGGGGCGGGGGGCGTGCTCGGCGACCGTGGCGATGAGCCCGATCGCACGGTCGAGGCGCTTCAGCACCTGATCGACGTCCCGGCCGTGCGGGCCCGAATGGTGGGCCACTTCGTCGTACGCGACCAGGTCGGCGTACACGGCGGTGCGGCCGGCCAGCACGTCTCCCATCACGGCGGAGACCACGACGTCCCGCTCGACCACCGTCGCGAAGGCACGGACGAAGGGGTACGTGCCCCCGCGGGAGACCCTCGGGGTCTCCCTGCGCAGCAGCGCCCGCGTGGACTGACCCATCTCGCGCAGGCATTCGGCGACGAGCGATCCGGCGGTGCGGACGGCATTGGCCGGATCGGAGAAGTAGGCGAAGTAGCCGGCGCGGGAGCGGTTGCGCCGGCCGCGACGGGCGGCCACGGAGAGGACGAGGGCGAGCTGGTCGGCGCCGCCGCTGAAGAGGTTGCCCCGGGACGCCCCGTCGAACGTGAGGAGGCCGCCGTCCCCGGTGCGCTGCACGGCACGGCGCTGGAGTTCCACGGCGCTCGCCGGGCGGTTCGACACCATGAGTCGACCGGTGTCCTTCTCGTACCAACGGAAGGCGGGCACGTCCTCGTTGGATCCGTGCAGGATGCCGAGTTGGCTCGCGCCGGTCTGGCTGGACCAGTCGGTGCGCCAGGGAGTGAGCAGGTGGCCGCTGCCGAGCCACCCGGCGACGGTCGGCATGAGGCCGTTGTCGACGGCGGTGCGGAGCACGTGGTGGCCGACGCCGTCGAGCTGGAGGAAGACCGTGCCGGGCACGGCATGGGCCGTGTCGCCCGGGTCGCGCGGGCGGGTGCGGCCGGTGAGCCGGTAGAGCCGGCGCCGGTAGGCGTCGTCGTCACGGACGGCGAGGGCGGTGGCGGTGGCGGAGGCGACGGCGGACATGACCGCGGCGACCACGACGGCGGTCTCCGGGTCGGCCGCACCGCGCCCGTCGGGAATCAGCCGGAGCGCGACGAGCAGCAGGGAACCGTTGAGGAAGAAGACGAGCAGACCGAGCACGAGGGCCGGAACGAGGAGGAGGGCGCGGACGATCAGCGGCCACACGAGTGCGCCGAGCAGGCCGAACGCCCCGGCGGCCCAGGCGGCGGTGAGCGCCGTGCGGGTGAGGCTGTCGCCGTCGGGGGACTGGAGCTGGACGTCGGGCAGCAGCCCGGCGAGGAGGAGCAGGGTGAGCGTGGACGCCGCCCAGACCACGACGACCCGTGCCAGTGCCCTGCCCGCGGACCGCCAACGGTCGGCGCCACCCCATCGCCCGTCACCCACGCCCGCGTCACCTTTCACCCGTTTCCTTCCTCAAGCGTGGCACAACGCCCGTGGCAGGGGCAGGAAACGGGCGACCGCGAGCGGCCTGGGTGTGTCAGGGCGGTGCGCTCCGGCGGGGCCGGCTTCAGGATCCGTCGTACCCGGCGGTCGGCATCGAGAGGCGCCGGTGCACCCCGGCCTTGGCCGCCGCGTCGTACGTCGGCTCGACCCGGCAGGCGGTCTCGACGCGGATTCCGCGCCGCTCGCACTCGGCGCGGAATCCGGACACGGAAGTCACCGCACGGGCGAGGACCCTCTCGTTGGCGGCGACGAAGAGGTCGACCGCCCCGGCCTCGACGTCCGCCCACAGCGCCTCGTGGTCGGGGCGGATGCCATAGCACAGCAGCTGACGGGTGAGCACGTACCCCTTGTCGTCGGCCCAGCGGGCGCACGCTGCGTGCTGACCGCGCGTGTCGACAAGGAAGGGGTCGCTGTCCAGCTCTTCGAGCGGGGTGAGGCTGGCGATCGCCGCCACCCGAACGTCGTCCATGGACCGACCCTACTGGGGATCCGCACGGCCGAACATCCTCCGGAGCCCGCTCCGGACATTTACCCTCGTTACGGAGGTGCGGAACGGTCCTGGGCGTCGGGCACCACGGCCCGGAGCACCCGAGAGCGGAAGGCGGCATGCCGGTGGAGGTCACCTGGTGGGGCCATGCGACCTGCACGGTCGAGGACTCCGGGGTCCGCTTCCTGACCGATCCGTTGTTCGCGCGGCGGCTCGCCCATCTGCGCCGGCGGCGCGGCGCGCTGCCTCCCCCCGAGGCCGCCCGCGCCGAGGCCGTCCTCGTCTCGCACCTGCACGCCGACCACCTCCACCTCCCCTCGTTGGCCCGGCTCGCACCGGGCACGCAGGTCCTCGTACCGCACGGTGCACGGGCCGCCGTACCGGGTCTCCGCCGACTCGACGGGTACGGGCTGCGGCTGACCGAGGTGGGACCCGGTGACGAGGTGACGGTCGAGGGCGTGACGGTGCGGGCCGTCCCGGCGCTCCACGACGGGCGGCGCCTGCCGGTGGGGCCGCACCGTGCCCCCGCGCTCGGATACGTCGTGGCGGGCGAGGCGCGCACGTACTTCGCCGGGGACACCGGGCTCTTCGACGACATGGCCGAAGCGGTGGGCCCGGTGGACGTGGCGCTGCTGCCGGTCGGCGGTTGGGGGCCCTACCTCGGGCAGGGGCACCTGGACGCGGGGCGGGCGGCCGAGGCGCTCGCCGCGCTCTCCCCGGCGGCGGCGGTGCCCGTGCACTACGGCACGTACTGGCCGATCGGGCTCGACGGGGTCCGGCCGCACGAGTTCCACGCGCCGGGCGACGAGTTCGTCCGCCACGCGGCCCGGCTCGCGCCGAAGGTGGCGGTTCACCTGCTGGACCACGGCGGCCGGGCGCGGCCGGAGGTCGCACGGTGATCGGTGGGCTCGCCGGGGTGGCCGCGGCGGTGCGCGAGCTGCCTCCGGAGTCGACGCAGCAGGCGGTCGGGTACCCCTCGTTGTTCCTGCTGGTGGCGCTCGGGGCGCTGGTGCCGGTGGTGCCGACGGGCGCGATCGTCAGTTCGGCGGCGGTCGTCGCCTTCCACCAGTCGTCGCCGTTCTCGCTCCTCTTCGTCTTCCTGGTCTCGGCGCTCGCCGCGCTGCTCGGCGACACCGGGCTGTACTGGCTGGGGCAGCGCGGTGTCCGTTCCCGGAACGGCTCGCGGTGGCTGTCCGGGCTGCGGTCCCGGGCGACGCCCGATCGGCTCGCACACGCGCAGGAGAGGCTCGACACGCACCAGGTGTCGGTGCTCGTGCTGTCCCGTCTCGTGCCGGCGGGGCGGATCCCGGTGATGCTGGCGTGCCTCCTCGCGGAGATGCCCCTGCGCCGTTTCGTCCGGGGCGACGCGGCGGCGTGCCTGGCGTGGGCGGCGACGTACCAGCTGATCGGGATCCTGGGCGGTTCGCTCTTCCCCGAGCCCTGGCAGGGGGTCGTCGCGGCGGTGGGGCTGACGGTCCTGATCAGCGCGGCGCCCGCGCTGTGGCGGCGGGTCCACCGCACGCCGCGCGGGGCGGCGTCAGGGCACGAGCACCCGTGAGCCGCCGACCGGCAGGTCCCACAGGTCCTCGCGGGCAAGCCCCGCCCCCTCCCAGGCGGCCCTGACCCGGGTGAGGGGTTCGAGGACCGGCTCGGAGGAGAGGACGAAGGTGGCCCAGTGCATGGGTGCCATCCGCCGTGCACCGAGGTCCCGGTGGGCGCGGACCGCTTCCTCGGGGTCGGTGTGGACGTCGCTGAGCCACCAGCGCGGGTCGTAGGCGCCGATCGGGAGCAGCGCCAGATCGATGCCCGGATGGCGGCGGCCGATCTCGGCGAACCAGTGGCCGTACCCAGTGTCCCCGGCGAAGTGGATCCGCCGTCCGGACCGGTCGGACAACACCCAACCGCCCCACAGGGAGCGACAGGTGTCCAGGAGGGTGCGCTTGGACCAGTGGTGTGCGGGCACGAAGTCGAAGCGGACCCCGTCGAGTTCGGCGGCCTCCCACCAATCGAGCTCGGTCACGCGGTCGAACCGGCGGCGGGTGAACCAGCGACCGAGTCCGGCCGGCACGAAGACCGGGGTGTGACGGGGCAGCCGCTTCACGGTGGGGCCGTCGAGGTGGTCGAAGTGGTTGTGGCTGATGACGACGGCGTCCACGGGCGGCAGGTCCTCCCAGCGGACCCCGACGGGGGTCAGCCGGGCGGGCGTACCGAAGATGCGGCGGGACCAGACCGGATCGGTGAGGACGGTGAGACCGCCGATCCGGATGACCCAGCTGGCGTGTCCCACCCAGGTGACGGCGAGGGTGTCGGGCCCGGCGGGCGGCAGCGGTCCGGGTTCGAAGGGCAGCAGGGGGATGTCGCGGAGTCCTTCGGGGCGGGGACGGACGGCTCCCTCGCGGGCGAGGCGGGCGAGGGCCCGAACCCCGGGGAGCGGTGCGGTGAGCCGGTCGGCGAAGGTTCTGGGCCAGTCCCTCCGGAGCCGACCGACGGGCTGGAGGACGGGAGTCGCCCGATCGGGGTGGTGGGGCTGTCCGGTCCGGGCGGGGGGCGCGGTCCGTTCGGTCATCTGCGGACTCCGTTCCGCTCGTGTCATGCTCGGTGCTGCCTGGGGCGGTCGTGGGGCGTCGGCGCCCGACCGCGGCCGTTCCCACCGGGCCGGTGGGCACGGCCACCGCAGTCATCGGAGTTCCTCCAGGGCCGCCCCGAAGGCCTCCAATGCGCGCGCCACATGGGGGAGTTCCACGGGATCCCGCGCCGCGAGGGTCTGGGCCCGCTCCTCACTGGTGGCGCCCAGGAACATGCCGGTGCCGAACCTGACGCGCAGCGCGCCCAGTTCGTCGCCGAACCGGTAACCGCCGGTTGCCGGGGCGCCGAGCCGTTCGCCGAGGTACCCCTCCAGCTCCAGGGAGTCGGTGACGCCCCGGGCCGCGAGACCGGTGCGCAGCGGTCCGAGGTCGGCGTAGAGGTGGCGACCGGCCTGTGGGGGTCGGGCGAGGGCTCCGGCGGCCAGGACGGCCCGGTGGGCGGCACCGGCGAGGCGCCCGTGGGTGGCGGCGGCACGCCGGGCCCGCACGGTGACCTCCTCGGGTTCGTCGAGCGCGTGGGCCACCGCGGGGGCCACGGGGCCGGGGACGACGGCGCCAAGGGCGGTGAGCACGTCGAGGACACGGGCCCTGGGGTCGGTCCAGCGGTCGGCGCGGGACGGGTCGGTGGGCGGGAAGCGGGCCACGGCGCAGGGCCAGGCGGCAGGGGTGAGGGCGCCGCCGAGGTCGGCGAGGACGGTGACCTCGGCGGGACGCATCTCCGCGGGACTGAGCAGCACGGTGTCGTGCGGATGGTGGAGGGTGTCGCGCCAGGTCTCGTCGCTGACGACGTGGAGGCCTTCGGAGACGGCCGCCTCGCAGGCCTCGCGGACGAGTTCGGGCGGGGCGACGGTGGCGGTGGGGTCGTCGGCGATGGAGAGCAGCAGCACTCGGGGGTCCCCGCCCTCGGCCCGGATGCGCCGTACGGTCTCCAGGAGGGCGTAGGGGTCGGGGACGCCGCCGGCTTCGGCGGGGGTGGGCACGTGGTACGCGGGGCGCCCCAGGAGGCGGGCCTGCGGGGTCCACCAGGCGGGGCAGGGACGGGGCAGGAGGAGGTCACCACCGTGGGCGGCGAGCAGGGCGAGGAGCAGGGTGGGAGCGCCGGGGGCGGCGACCACGTCCTCGGGATGGGTGCGCAGGCCGCGACGCCACCAGTAGCCGGCCGCGGATTCGCGGAGGACGGGGCCGCCGCCGGGCGGCTCGGGGGCGGACCGTTCCGCGGCGGCGGCGAGGAGGCCGGCGAGTCCGGGCAGCACGGGGAGGCCGGTGTCGGGTGCGGGAGGTCCGTAGCGCACGGGACCGCGGCCTTCTTGAGCCGTCTGCCGCATGACCCGTACCTCCTGAGCGCAGGGGGGCGCCGGACGGACACCCCGTGCCCTTTATACGAAGTTTCGACCTCTTCCGCCCTTCCAGGCGACGGCGACTGGGTGAGGCGGTCGAGCGGACCCGGCTTCCGCGCCCCGGCGCGGGGCGCACTGAGCAGCGACGGGGCCTCACGCCGGGGAACGCGACGGAGGGCCGGCGCCGGCCCCGCTCCGCTCGGCCAGGGCCGTTCGGGTGAGGGCGGGTCGGGCCGGAGCGGGCCGGACCGCCGCCCCTCCGGGGCGCTCCGTGAGGACGGCTGCGATGCGCCGACGCCGGCCCGGCACTGCTCCGGGACGCGACCGGACGGGGCGATGGATCCCGCCGTGGCGGCCGAAGGATCCACGGGGAACAGAATGCTCCATGCAGATACGTGAAGCCCTCCCCGGAGATGCCGCAGAGCTCGCCGCCGTGCACGTCCTGTCCTGGCGCGCCGCCTACCGCGACCTGCTCCCCGCCCTTCACCTCGCCGCCCTGGACGTCGCGGAGCGCGCCGCCACGTGGCAGGCCCGGCTCACGGCAAGCGAACGCCCGACCGTCCTGGTGGCAGTGGGGGACGACGGACGGCTGCTCGCCTTCTCGTCCTTCCGCCCCTGGGCCGACGAGGAGTTCGCCCCCGGAAGCACGGCCGAACTGTCCGCACTCTATGCGCTGCCCGAGGTCTGGGGTGCCGGCGTCGGGCGCTCCCTCCTCTCGGCGACGACCGGGGCACTCGCCTCGGCGGGTTTCCGGACCGCGGCGCTATGGGTGGTGGCGGAGAACGCCCGGGGGCGACGGTTCTACGAGGCTGCGGGCTGGCGACCGGACGGGGTGGTGGCGCAGGAGGAGACGGGCGGCAGGCTGCTGGACGAGCTGCGCTACCGATACGAGCTCCCCATCATCCAATGACCACATGGCAAGACAGCCATCTCAATATGCAGTCATCCTGCGTACCCTGGAAGAACGCACCGCTTCAAGGGAGTTGCCTCCATGACGCACGCCTCCGAACCGCCCGCGCCCCACCGGACCGCCCTCTACACCCACGGCCACCACGAGTCGGTACTGCGTTCACACCGCTGGCGGACCGCAAGCAACTCCGCCGCCTACCTCCTGCCCTCGCTGCGCCCCGGCATGGACCTGCTGGACGTGGGCTGCGGGCCGGGAACCATCACGGCGGACCTGGCCCCGCTGGTCGCACCCGGTCGGGTGACCGCCGTCGACGCGGCCGCGGGGGTCCTGGAGCAGGCCCGCGCGGTGGCCACCGAACGCGGCGTGGAGAACATCGAGTTCACCGTGGCGGACGTCCATTCCCTGGACTTCCCCGACGACTCCTTCGACGTCGTCCACGCCCACCAGGTACTGCAGCACGTCGGCGATCCCGTCCGGGCGCTCCGCGAGATGCGACGGGTGTGCAGGCCCGGCGGGATCGTGGCGGCCCGCGACAGCGACTACGGGGCCTTCGCCTGGTTCCCCGAGCACCCCTCGTTGGACGAGTGGTTGGACTTGTACCACCGGGTGGCCGGCGCCAACGGCGGCGAACCGGACGCGGGACGGCGGCTGTTCTCCTGGGCCCGGCGGGCCGGCTTCGACGACATCACGACCACGGCCGCCGCCTGGTGCTTCGCCACCCCCGAGGAGCGGGAGTGGTGGAGCGGCATGTGGGCGGACCGCACCACCTCCTCCGACTACGCCGCCCAGGCCGTCTCCGGGGGGCACGCGACGGCAGCCGAGTTGGCCTCGCTCGCGGAGGCGTGGCGGGAGTGGGGCCGTCAGGACGACGCCTGGTTCATGGTTCCGCACGGCGAGATCCTCTGTCGGGTGCCCTGAGGCGCACCGCCACGGGCCCGCCCGGCGCCCCGGTCGGGCCCGTGCAGCACCACCGGTCCGGCTTCGACGGTCGGGGCGGTCTGGGGCACCCGAATATTCCCTACGGCGGCGGTGCCCTCCGCCGTAGGGTGGAGGGC
>NZ_JBHYMF010000087.1:0-29255 GCF_042742855.1 Streptomyces sp. NPDC058877
GGCCTTCCCCGCCGTCTCGATCCGTCCCCACGACGCCCGCTACCGCGACCTGGTGAGCGGTGCGAACCAACGCTGGACGGCCCGGCCGGAGAGCGTGCGCCTCGTCTCCTCCGGGGAGCAGGTGCGGGAGGCGGTCCAGCAGGCGGTCGACGCCGGCAAGCGGCTGACCGTGCGCGGCGGCGGTCACTGTTACGAGGACTTCGTCTTCAACGACGCCGTCGAGACGGTCCTCGACCTCTCCGAGATGAACGGGGTCCGCTACGACGAGCGGTTCCACGCCTTCGAGGTCCAGGGCGGCGCCACGCTCACCGACGTCTACGAGCGCCTCTACAAGGCGTACGGCGTCGTCGTGCCGGGTGGCGTGTGCTACTCGGTGGGGGTCGGCGGACACGTCAGCGGGGGCGGTTGGGGCATGCTCTGCCGCAGGGACGGCTTGGTCGTGGACCACCTGTACGCCGTCGAGGTGGTCGTGGTGGACGCCCGGCGCAAGGCCCGCGTGGTGGTGGCCACCCGCGAGGAGGACGACCCGCTGCGCGAGCTGTGGTGGGCCCACACCGGTGGGGGCGGCGGCAACTTCGGCGTGGTGACGCGGTACTGGTTCCGTTCCCCGGGGGCGACGGGCGGCACCCCCGGTTCGCTGTTGCCGCGGCCCCCGGCCGAGGTGCTGCTCAGCGCCGTGTCCTGGCCCTGGGAGCAACTGACGGAACGCTCCTTCACCCGTCTGGTGCGCAACTACGGCGCCTGGCACGAGGCCCATGCGACGGCCGGCGGCCCCTACGACGGGCTGGTGGCCAACCTCAGCCTGAGCCACCGCTCCCACGGCCAGATCGGCCTCCTGACCCAGATGGACGCCACCTCCCCGAACGCGCGGGAGCTGCTGGACTCCTTCCTGCGGGCCGTCTCCGACGGAGTGGGGGCGCCGCGCGGTGCGGTGACCGAGGCCATGGGCGAGCACGGGCCGATGCCGGAGTTCGCCACCCCCCAACGGCTGCCCTGGCTCCAAGCCACGCGCTATCTGGGCGTCACCAACTCGGTGCTGGTCGATCCGACCCTGCGCGGCGACCACAAGTCGGCCTACCAGCGGCGCAACCTCCCCGAGCGGCAGATCGCGACGATCCACCGGCACCTGACCCGTACGGACTTCGCCAACCCGAACGCCATGGTGCTGCTCAGCTCCTACGGCGCGGCGGTCAACTCGGTGCCCCGCACCGCCACGGCCTCCGTCCACCGCGACTCCGCGTTCAAGCTGCTCTACCAGGCGTACTGGCACTCGGCCGCGGAGGACGCGGCCAACACCGCCTGGTTGCGCGAGGTCTACGAGGAGACGTACGCCGAGACCGGCGGCGTCCCGCTCTCCGGTGCGGACACCGACGGCTGCTACGTCAACTATCCGGACATCGACCTGAACGACCCGGCCCGCAACCGGTCGGGGGTGCCCTGGAGCACGCTGTACTACGGCGAAAACTACCCGCGGCTCCAGCAGGTGAAGGCCACCTGGGATCCGACCGACTTCTTCCGCCACGGCCAGTCCGTCCGGCTGCCGGAGCGCTGACCTCCCACTCCGGTCCGTGTCGATCGCGACCCGCTGGTGTCCGGCACCAGAGAAGCCCGCTCCGCTCACCCGGTGCGGGCTTTTCTGGATTGTTTGGTCTGGTTTTTTGTTACCCTCGGAACATGGCCAGAACCAAGGAATTCGACCCCGACGTGGTGCTGCAGCGTGCGATGGACCTGTTCTGGGAGCGGGGCTACGAAGCGACCTCGATGGCCGACCTCGTCGAGCACCTGGGGATCGGCCGCGCCAGCCTCTACGGCACCTTCGGCAGCAAGCACGACCTCTACCTGGCCGCAATGCGGCGCTACCTACGGGGCAGCGAGGCTGGTTTCGTGACGGCGCTCGCACAGCCGGGACCGGCCCTTCCGGCCGTGCGCGCCTTCGTGGAGAGCTGGGTCACCGAAGCCCTGACCGACCCGAACCGCCGGGGCTGTCTCGTGGTGAACGCGGCGGTGGAACTGTCCCCCCGCGACCCCGAAGTGGCCCGCCAGGTGGAGGTGAGCTGGAGCGTCGTGGAGACGGCACTGGTCTCCTCCCTGCTGCGGGCCCAGGCCCAGGGGGAACTGGCCGCCGGCAAGGATCCGCACGAGATCGCCCAACTGCTGCTCGTGGTGATGCAGGGCATGCGGGTGATCGCGCGGGCCGCACCGGAAGCCGGACGGCTGCGGGCCGCCGCAAAGCTGGCACTGGCCTCACTGGACTGACCGGTCCAATGCCCCTGCGGCCTCCGCTTCCGCGCCCACCACACCACCCGTACGACATCGAGCTCCGGGCGTTCCACCAGAAGTCCAGCGGGAACGCCCGGAGCTCGATCCTCGTGTGAGGGGGAGGGCCACGGTTGGTCAGCTCCGCGCCCCGGGCCCCTTCCCGCCCCGCCCCGGCTCCCCGAACCAGCGCCTCAGCGCCTCCTCCAGTCCTTCCGCACCGGACCCGCCGACCGGCGCGCTCCAAGCCGCGTAGCCGTCGGGACGCAGCAGGATCGCGTCCGCGGAGGGTCCCTCCTCCGCGCGTGCCGTCACGACGTCGACCCGCCCCTCCCAACCGATGGCGGCCCGTCGCAACTCCGCCCGGTCAGCCAGGTCGAGCAGGACCCCCCGTCCGGAGTGCAGCAGGGCCGCCAGGCCCGTCGTGCCCCGGACGGTCTTCAGCCGCGTCTCGGGGATGAAGCGTCCCGCCAGCACGTCCCATGGCCGCCCGACGTCATGGGCGATGTCCGAGCCGCTCACCATGCCCGCCAGGTGGGCATTGACCTCGTCCACCTCCATGAGGGTGGCGAAGAGCCGGCGCAGCGCGTCGGTGGTCGAGCCCGGGTGCATCAGGGCCACCTGGGCACGGACGTTCTCCAACACCCCGGCGGCGACCGGGTGCCGTTCCGCGTGATAGGTGTCGAGCAACCCGGCCGGCGCGTCCCCCCTCACCTCGGCGGCCAGTTTCCAGCCCAGGTTGACGGCGTCCTGCAAGCCGGTGTTGAGTCCCTGGCCGCCCGCCGGGAAGTGCACGTGCGCGCTGTCCCCTGCCAGCAGGATGCGTCCGGCCCGGTAGCGCTCCGCCTGGAGGGCGGCGTCACTGAAGCGGGACAGGTGCCGGGGCTCGTCCATCGCGACGGCCCGTCCGGTGATCCGATCGACCTCCGAACGGAACTCCTCGAAGGTGACGGGCGAGGTGCGGTCCGGGTGCGGTCCGCGGAAGTCGTACGTGCCGACACGACTGTGGCCGGAGGGGTTGGTCCAGAAGATGGTCCAACCGCGCGGAGTGCGGTTCCAACCGCTCGGCGCGGCATGGGGCTCGGCGAGCCGAACGTCACCCATCATGCAGGAGATCGTCGGCAGCGTGCCGGTGAAGGCGATACCCGCCTTCTGCCGCACGGCGCTCCGTGCCCCGTCACAGCCGACGACCCAGCGGGCGCGCAGTCCCCCGCCCTCCCGGTCTCCTCGACGCACCGCCACTTCCACGTGGTCGCCGCTCTCCCGCACGTCGGTCACCTCGACGCCCCGCTCTATCCGGGCGCCCCACTGCAGGGCGCGCCGGGCGAAGACCGCCTCCGCATACGCCTGCGGGCTGCCGACCATCGCAGGAAACTCCTCGACCACCGGCCCCAGGTCGAGGTGGGGCAGACCACCGAAATGAAACGGAACGCTCCGCCGTGGTGCCCGTCCCGCGGCGTACGGACCGGGCTGCACCGCCTCCAGCAACCCGCGCCGGTGCAGCGTCTGCGCGGTCCTGGCGTGCAGGGTGCCCGCCTTCGATTCGCCCGAGGGTACCGACGCCTTCTCCAGGACCGTCGTGCGCACCCCGTGCAAGGCCAACTCGGCAGCGAGCAGCATCCCGACCGGCCCGCCACCCACGACCAGTACGTCCGCACGTTCCTTCTTCCCGCCCGTGTTCACGGTCTCCGACTCCCCTTCCCCCTTGCACTTCCTCGGTGCGGTCCCGGTGTGACCCGCGTCAGGCGATGCGCAGGCACTCTCCCTCGGTGGACAGTCCGACCCGGTGGTCGCGGGCCGCGGACAGGGCCACGATGCCCTGCGCCACGGAAGTGAGGGTGGTGTGGCGGTGCCACCCCCCGAACGTGCGGCCCTCGAAGTCCATCACGCCGACCTTGGTGCTGATCTCGGCAAAGTCCTCGTCGACCCGGTCGCCGAGTCGACCCAGGCGTGCGACGAAGGCCGCAGGCATGTCGGTGATGTTCGACAGCCACAGTTCCCGTGTCCGGCGTCCACCCGGACGTGGGGCACCGACCAGTCGCAGGGTGCAGGGGACGGACGGCAGCACGACGTCGACGGCACCGATCCGGGAGGGCCGGGCGCTTGTCCCTCCCCGCCCCGACCAACGGACCGGGCGTCCACCGCGCTCCGCCCCCTCGGCGAGGTGCTGCGCCGTCATCAACCGGACGTCCCGCCCCTCGCGCAGCGCGTTCCACGGGATCATCCGGGTGGCTCCGCCGACCCGCAGCACGAAGGGGACCTTCGTCGCCGACAGGTGACGCACCAACACCGCCACGTCCTCCTCCCTGGCGTCCACGACCACCGGGCGAGAGCGCAATCCCCACCGGGACAGCTCGAGTGCGGCCGAAACCGCCGCCGCCCCCCCGGTGTCGTCGGAACCGAGCTGCTCCGGTATGTCGGCGCGCCTCCTGCGCTGGGGGTCGGAGAGCCACTCGTCGGACAACCTCAGCCGCCAGTTGACCGGTGCGCTCTGCGTCTCCCCGGCCAGCCAGACCCCGTACGAACGCTGGCTGTTGACGACGCGTCCGAGCTGGGGCACGAACGACTCGGTGACTCCGACGGTGTGCTCGCCCGCCTTGAGGACGAGCATGGGCTTGACCACCCAGGCCAACGGAGCGATCGCTCGGTCAAGATCGGCGGCCAATTCCTTGCGCACCGGGACCCAGTCCCACGAAGACTTGCTGATGAAGTGGTGCAACCGCTGCTCGATCGCGCCTCCCCCGGCAGTCGAGGCGATCGAGCGCATCGACTTGCGGCTGGTCAGCGAAAGCAGTCCGGAAATGTACAGCTCGCCGTTCTGTCGCTGGTCGCGACGCGGCAGCGACATCAGCATGCGTCGGCTGTACGCGGCAACGAAGTCGTCAGCGACCTCGCTCCAAATGATCTCGTGCTCCCCCCGGCCCCCGTGTAACTCCACGACAAGATTCCCCTCCGCCGGGCATCGAATCCGGCCACTCCACCGTGACTGAATCCGAAGCCCCACTTACCTGATGGCGAGGCTCTAGTTGAACATACGTTTCGGATTTTGACCATTGCCCCCCTCTCGGTGCGACTGCTTCCGGTCACCTTCCGGCGCACCGCGACGGGCTCCACCTCACCACCCCACATCGACATCCTCCGTGCTCAAAGACATGCGAAGGCATCCGCACGCGCCGGTGGAAAGGTGGTGGAACAGTGCGGGACGGCCGACACTTCGGGCGCCGAGGGCAACGATCGACCCCCTCCAGTAAATAGACCGATCGAGCCAGAATTGATTCGACGCTCCGATGACTTCCTGACAAAAGATGGGCGACAACCGTTCGTCACGATGTCGGCCTCGGGACCCGTCCGCACCCGGGATCAGGGGGTTGCCCCACGTCTCGTGACTCCTGCCCGCTCAACGCGCCGCACAGGTGGTCGAGTTCGCCCTCCACGACAAAGACGCTCCCCGCGCGGCCGACCATCGCCGGCACCGGACCTCCGGGGGCTCGGAGGTGCTGCGCGTGTGCCGTCACCGACCCGCGGCAGACCGGGGCGGCGCCTCGACGGTCCTCTTCGCGGTGAGGGGTGATCGGCGAGGGCGAGCGAGCGGTGAACGGAGGGCGCCCACCGAGGCGGAGGGGCCGCCGGTGGCACGCTTCCCCGTGGCCCAGGCCCGTGGACCGCGGCGGGTGACGGTGCCGAGCGCCCCGGCGGCAGGTCCTCCGGCACCGCGTCGCGCGGGGCCGGGCAGCGACACCTTCACGGACCCGTGGCGTGGCCATCGGGGTGTCCGGGGCACGGGGAAGCCCCGCGTCCCGGCTCAGCCGCTCCCGGCGGGCCGTCGACGGCCCGGCATGCCATGCGGGGAGTTCAGTCCTGGACTAGGTAGAGGCTCAGGTCGGGGTTGACGAACAACTGCACGTACCCGCACGACCAGCAGATCAGCCCGGTGGCCGACTCGTTCGCCCAGGCGAGGTTGAAGAACTCCATCCCCGTGCTGTTGAGCTTCACCTCGCGCTCCCGGAAGACGTCTCCCCCACAAGTCGGGCAGTGGATCGTCCGCTCGCCTATCCGCGCGTGCACGTGCTTGGCCATGCCTCCCCCTCTCCACTTCGCCGCTCAGGCGGCAAATGCGTCCGCGGCCGGTCGTCGCCACAGCCTGACACGGTCAGGACAGCCGGAGCACTGCCGGGGCCCGGCAGATTTTACGGGTCTCCCGTGCCGGTCCGCACCCGGCCTCCAAGCGGATGCGGCGGACGCGCACGGGAACGCACCGCCCTGCCGGCCGTCAGCGACCGGGCCCGCAGCAGGGGCCGGCGGTCAGCCGTCTCGGAGGGACGGGCCCGCATCCGACGGGTGCGGGCGAAGGTCCGTCGTGAAAGCACGTGCGGTGGCGGGTGCGGCGTAGTACTCCTGGGGAGTCCGCAGACCCGTCCCTCCTCACGTGGAGTCGCCCGATGTCCGTTCGTCGCGTCGTACCCAACATCCGTTCAGAGGTTGCGCAGGAGAGTCGGGACTTCTACGGCCTGCTCGGCTTCGAGGAGGTCATGAACCACGGCTGGATCATGACGCTCGCCTCCCCGTCCAGCCCGGCGGCACAGATCAGTTTCACGGCCGGTGACAAGACGGCGCCCCTCACCCCGGACATGAGCGTGGAGGTGGACGACGTGGACGCGGCCTACGCGGTCATGCAGGAGCGTGGCGCGGAGATCGTCCACCCCCTGCAGGACGAGGAGTGGGGGGTGCGGCGGTTCTTCGTCCGCGACCCCAACGGCCGTGTGGTCAACGTGCTGGGGCACCGCTGACGCCCTTTCGGCCCCGGGGGCGGGCCGAGGGGCGTACGGGGTCAGCCCATCATCTTCATGTCCGCGCCCGAGGGGCTCAGACCGGGGACCAGCACCCCCGGGAAGAGGCCCAGGGCCGTCACGACGGCCAGGGCCACGAACACCACGCCGACCACGGTGGCGAAGACGGTTCCGAGTCGCCACAGCTTCTCCACGAAGATGACCACCGAGACCGCCGCCATCGCCGCCATGTTCATCGAACCGAGCGGCACCAGCACGATCATCAGCCCCCAGCAGCAGCCCACGCAGTACAGCCCGTGGTGCATCCCCACCCGCAGGTCCCGCGCCCGGGGCCGATAGGCCGCGTACCGCATCAACTGGCCCAGGGGGCTGCGGCAGTGGCGCAGGCAGAGGTCCTTGAGGGGGCTGAACTGCTGGAGCCCGGCAAGGAGGAAGGCCGTTGCACCGATCCACCGTCCTGCGGTCGGGTGTCCGGCGACCAGCTCTCCGGTCAGTGCCAGGATGCCGTAGACGAGCAGCCCGAAGAGCGTCCAGGCAAGGACGTAACCACCGGCGAACTCGGCGGTCCGGGCCGCACGCACGTATCCCGAGGACTGGCGGCCGATCGACCGGACCCAGGTGACCGCCACCGGGGCCACGGACGGGAACATCATGGCGGCCATCATCACCGCCCACAACAGCAGGAAGAAGGGCAGCGCCATCCCCATCGTCCCCGCCCCGGTGCCTATGTCGCCGGCCTGCGCGACGACCACGAGCCAGCAGAACAGGGCGATCAGCCCCATCAAGGACCAGGCGACGACGAACTTGCGGGCCGGAAGCAGGTTGCCGGAGCGGAGGGGAGGGACGGTGCTGGCCGCGTCGCGCGTCATGGTTCCAGCGGAGCACTCCGCCGGCCCGGACGCACGCCGGGGGCGGAGCCGGCGACGAGGTGCGATCACCGGGCTGCCCGACGACAATGGAACCGTACGGCCCGGTGCGCCGAGTGCGCGGTGAGGCTCGGGCTTTCGTGGACCTCGTGTCTCCTCCGTTCCCGTGACGTGTGATCGGCCCCCGCGTGGGCGTGTGCGGCTGCCGGGCGCAAGGAGGTGGTGACATGACCGGGACGGCACCGACGATCCCCTCGTGGCACGTGTCCGGAGACTGGTTCGACACCTGTAGGTGCGACGTCCCCTGCCCGTGCTCGTTCGCCCAGCCCCCCACGTACGGGGAGTGCGACGGCGTCCTGGCGTGGCACGTCCGTGAGGGACGCTACGGAGACGTCCGCCTGGACGGCCTCAACGTACTCATGGTGGCCTCGTTCGTCGGCAACATCTGGACCGAGCACTCCGATGCCTACGGGGCGGTCTTCCTCGACGAACGGGCCGACGACGGGCAGCGCGAAGCCCTTCAAATGATCTTCGGGGGACAGGCGGGCAGCTGGCCGCAACAGATGTTCACCATGTTCGCGGGCGAGATGAAGGGCATGGACGTCGCCTCCATCGCGTTCGAGGTGGACGACGACCTCGGCAGTTGGCGGGTCTCCGTCCCCGACAAGGTGGAGGCGGGCGCCACCGCCCTCACCGGACCGACCACCCCCGAGGGCGCACGCGTGCAGACGACGAACCTGCCGGGTTCCGAGACGGGCCCCGGCCAGGTGGCGACCTGGGGGCGTTCCACTACCGACCGCGTGGACGCCTTCGGCTTCCAGTGGAGCCGCGAGGGCCAGTCGAGCAAGCACATCCCGTTCGACTGGAGCGGCCCCGACTGATCGGGGCGACCTGATCCGGCCCGATCCGGCCAGCCCGATCCGGTCGACCTGGTCCGGTCGGCCGGAAAGGCCGTCCCGGCGCGGCACGGGGGCACCGGGGCGGCAGGACTCCGCAGGACTTCGAGGGTGCAGCAGACAGGACCGGCGGGAGTCACGGACCGGCGGGAGTCGGGGCGGACCGGGTCCGGCGAGATCCTCTAGGCGCGAGGTCCGCTAGGCGTAGGCGGCAGGGGCCTGTTGCTCCAGGAAGCCGTTCACGAGGTCCACGTACGTCGTCGGGTGACTGATGTGCGGGATGTGCCCGGCTCCGGCGAAGACGTGGCACCGGGCCCCGGGCAGCGTCTCGGCCAGCCGGTCGACGATGGCGCCGAAGAAGGGCGGGCTCTCCGTTCCCCTGGTGAGCAGCACGGGTCCGGCATGGGCGTGCAGCCGCTCCAGGTCGACGGCGGCCCAGTCCGGGTCCGCCTGCTCGTCGAGGAAGGTCGGAGCATTGGTGAGGAAGGTCTCGCGCAGCCGCTGCGGGATCTGGTCCCACATGCCCGGCCCGAAGGCCACTTCTTCCACGAACCGTCGTGCCCCCGCGGCGTAGTCGCCCTTCCGCAGGAGGTCGAGGACTCCGTCGATCCGTTCTCCGGCAGCGGTCATCATCGCCCGGAGTTCCGGAACGTCGGGGACGACCTCCAGGAGCGGCGGCTCGTGGACGACGATGCGGCGAAAAAGCCCTGGTCGCCGGGCGGCGAGCCCGATGACCACGGAGGCGCCGAACGAACTGCCCACGACGCGGGCCGGGGCGACCCCCAGGGCTTCCATCAGCGCGGCGAGGTCCTCTTCGTCTTCGTACCGCGAGCCCGGACCGTCGGTGCGGTCGCTCTGGCTGTGGCCGCGCCGGTCGTAGGCGAACACCCGGTGGGTCGACGCGAGCCCGTGGACGACCGGGTCCCAGTTGTGGTGGTCGCCCCATGAGCCGTGGACCAGCACGAGCGGCTCTCCCCCGCCGACCGCCTGGTAGAACAGTCCTACTCCGTTGACGTCGACCTTGGGCATGGCTCACCGTCCGGGTCCAGGGGGTTCGCATCGCCCCTCGTCTTCCAGCCAACGCCTCCGGGGGCGCCCGCACAAGCGTTACGGACCGGTAGTCGGTGGGGAGCCGCCCGCCCGACGAGAGGGTCCTCGGTCGGGGCAGCAGATCGTCGGTTTCGCTCCCGGCGTCCCGGCGCCGTCGAGGGTCCCTCCTCGACCGCTCACCGGCACCACTCGATTCGGACGGCTCGAACGAAGAAGGGGTGCGTCCGGGAGGCTGTGGGGTTCCTCCTCCGCACAACTCGCCCCATCCGCCGTGCGGTTCGTCCGCGGAGTGTTCCTGCACGTCGACGGCGGTGCGGCCGTGGCGTGATAGGAGTGGACCCGGAGGTGGAACGGGTGAGGATAGGCGAGTTGGCCCGGGCGACCGGGGCGACGCCGCGTGCGCTGCGGCACTACGAGCAGGCGGGGTTGATCTCCTCCGAACGGACCCCCAACGGCTACCGCGTCTACGACGAACGGGCGGTGGTACGGGTCCGCAACATCCGCTCCCTGGTCACCGCCGGGCTCACCCTCGACGACGTGCGGGTGTTCCTTCCCTGTCTGGACGGCGACGTGGCTGCCGCGCCTCCGTCGGACAAGGGCCTGCGGGTCGCCCGGGCGCGGCTGGCGGTCCTCAACGAGCGGATCGCCGCCCAGACCGAGACCCGTGACCGCTTGGAAGCCGCGCTCCGCCACCGGACCGGCGGCCCCGTCCGCCCGGTGTCCTGAACCCCGTCGCTCCGTACCGGGGGCGGCATCGAGCACTCCCTCGACGGTGGACTTCCCACACCCTGCACACGGCCCGCTGCTCACGCCCCACGCGGTCCGCAGCACCGTCCCGGCGTCGCCACGCATGCGGTATACGGCGTGACCGAGCGTGAATTTCACGGAAACCGTGCCCTTCGGCCCTCCAGCGGCAACTAAGCAGCAGGGGAACGTGCACTCGGCCGCCCCTCTCGGCCGAAGGAACCACGAAGGGCTACACGACGTGCGTACGACCACAGGACGCCACCGCAGGACCCGCGCGCTTCCGGCCGGACTGGCCGTTGCTCTGGCTGCCGGGGGTGCGGGCACCTACCTGGCCTCCGTGCACGACGGCGCGGACGCGGCGACCGCCGGCCCGGTCGTGGTGTCCACGACCGCGGCGCTGGAGAAGGCCTTCGCCGAAGCGGGCCCGGGAACGACGATCCGGTTGCGGGCGGGCACCTACCGCCCGACGAGGACCCTGAAGAGCCAGGCGGACGGCACCGCGACCCGGCGCATCACCGTCAGCGCCTACGGCACGGAGAAGGCGGTCGTCGACGGCTCGCGACTCCCGAAGGGGCAGTGGCTGGTCGCCATCGGCGGGGACCACTGGACCTTGTCGAACCTGACCTTCCGGAACTCGCCCGCGCAAGGCGTGGTGGTGACCTCCTCCACCGGAGGCGTCTTCGAGAACCTGGTCACGCACGACAACGGCGACTCGGGCTTCACCCTGCGCGGAGACGACACCAACGACAACCTGATCGAGAACCTGGACTCCTACCGCAACTACGACCCGGCACACCACGGCCAGAACGCGGACGGCCTGGCCATCAAGTTCGGCTCGGGCAGCAACAACAAGGTCGTCGCCGCACGACTCTTCGACAACGCCGACGACGGCCTGGACCTGTGGCAGTGGGCCAGCCCCGTCCGCATCGAGCGGACCTGGGCCTACGGCAACGGCGTGAACCGCTGGAAGGACACCGCCTTCGAGGGCAACGGCAACGGATTCAAGCTCGGCGGGGGCGGCGCGAACGCGGCGCACGTCGTCACCGGCAACGCCGCATGGAACAACACCGCGCACGGTTTCACGGAGAACAGCAACCCGGGCGCACTGCGACTGCACGCCAACACCGCCTACGCCAACGGCGCCGACGGCTACTTCTTCTTGACCTCACCCTCACGCCTCTCCAGGAACCTCGCCGTACACAACACCCGCGCCACCGCCAAGATCGGCAGCCGCGTCGTGAGCGCCGCGAACACCTGGGACACGGACCCCGAGGGCGTTCACTCCGCCGCCCTGCTGCGCAGCACCGACCCCAGCAGCGCGTACGGGCCGCGCCGTGCGGACGGTTCGCTGCCCGAGACCCGGTTCCTCACCACCGGCACCACGACCATCGGCGCCGCCATGAAGTAGCCCCACGGCCCACGTCCCTGTCCGGCTGCCTCGCTGCCCCGCTGCCTCCGGGGCGGCCGGACCCGAGCAGAACGCGGACGGCGGGGACGGCGGGCCCCGAGCGGCCGGACGGGCGCGCCGACGCTCAGGGCGTGCCGGGCGTCCCGGTGGGCGCGGCTGGAGCCGGGCAGGCCACCGTGCCGGGGCGGACGGAGAGGGAGAGCTTCGGGGTCGTGAGGAGCCCCGGGAGTTGGAAGTCCTGGGCGGTGCCGACGATCCGGTCGAACTTGGCGTAGCGCGCCTGGATGCCGAAGCGGTGCTGCGGGCTGTTCAGCGGGTTGACCACGTAGGCGCCGGTGGCGTCCTTGACGGTCTTGACGTCGGCTCCGTTGGTGTTGAGGTCGACGATCCCGTCCATGTCGAGGACGCCGGTGGCGCTGCGCAGGTCGAGGACGGTGTTCTTCGTCCGGATCTCCCAGGAGCCCGGGTCGTCGTCGCCGAGGGTGAGCAGCAGGGTGTACGTGGTTCCTGCGATCTGTTGCCGTTGGCTCAGGCAGAGGCCGTTGATCACTCCGTCCGCGAAGCCCATGCGGAGCACCCGTTCGGTTCCGGTGGAGCCGTCGGGCCGCACGACGGTCTGGTCGACGACGGCGGCGCCGTACTGCGTTCCGTAGAGGCTGCTGGTGGTGAAGTCGACGGGCCGGTCCTGGATCCGGAGGTCGACGGCCAGGGCTCCGGTGGCCATGGCGGAGCCGATGCCGCCCGCGGCGAGGAGGGCGGGCACGGCGACGGCGAGGGACCGGCGCCAGTGGGTGCGCCCCGGGGGGCGGGCGTCTCCGGACGGTGCGGGCGGGTTCATGGGGTGGTCACCGTGATGGTTCCGGGGAGGTGGACGGGGTTGTCGGTGGATTCGAGGGCCGCGTGGTCGTCGACCGTGCGGATGGCGTAGATGTCGCCGGCGAAGTCCTCGGCGCCGGCGGTGAGCGGGATGAGGGAACCGAAGAAGTCGAGCAGCCCCTGCACCCCGCAGATCTTGACCAGGACGCGGACGCAGACGTTGCTGATGTCCCCCCACATGGTGGTGGTCTCGGCCTTTCCGGCGCTGTCGTAGCCGCCGAGCGAGCCCTCCCCCGGCACGTCGATGGTGACGGTGTGCCCGGACGCCCGCTGGACCACCTTCATGTGCGAGCGGATCTTCAGCTTGGTGAAGGTGTACTGGGTGGTGGTGCGCGTCGAGCCGTCGGAGAGCCGGATGGTGACGTTCTTGTCGACGGTCATCGAGACGGCGACCATGCTGTCGATGGTGACGTGCAGCGGGTCCGGGCTGGGCAGGAAGGGCACGCCCAGCGGCTCGACCTGAGCGGACGCGCCGGAGGCGCTGCTCGGTTGGCCGGACCAGACGGCCGTGACCACCGCGAGGAGCAGGGCGACGGCCACGGCGAGGGCCCTGGGCCGTGCCCCTGGGCCCCGGGGCCTCATCCTTCCACCGCCTGCCGTCGGGGGCGCTTGACGCCCCAGCCGACCATCATGGAACCGCCGAGCACGCCGAGCGCCATGCCGAGCAGGAAGCCACCCAGGTTGGAGACGACCAGCGAGACGACCGCGAGGACCACGCCGATGAGCCCGAAGGTGTACCGCTGGGCGGGCAGCGCCAGCGGAATGAGTCCGCACAGGATCATCCCGCCACCGACGAGGTAACCGGCCACTCCGCCGAAGCCGGTGCTCACGATCAACTGCAGGGAGCTGAGCGAGAACTTGAGGACGGTCCAACCACCGGCGACCAGCCACACCCCGCCCCAGAAGGGTCGGGTGCGGCGGAACGCCCGGAACCAGGCGCGCACGGCCTTCGCCCGGCTCAACATGCGGTTGCCGTTCCCGCGACGACCCTGATCTTCAGGTTGGGCAGCACGAGCGCTCCGGCCATCTCGGCGTCGTACGCGGTGGCGTTGAGGCCGTGCAGCCGGATGGAGCTGCCGCCCTCGCCGCCGGCCGAACCGAGGCCGAAGCCGCCGGGCAGCGCGCCGGTGAGCGGCTTGCCGGCGACGGTGACCTGGTCGGCGGACTGGCCGAGCACCGCGTTCTGGAGGGTGGTGGGTCCGTACGCCTGGAGTTCGGTGGCCTGGATGTAGAGGTTCGAGGCGTCGATGTCGGTCGTGAAGGTGGCGGGCGGGGTCGCGGCCACCTCCTGGCCGCCCGTCAGGAGCAGCGAGTAGGGAACGCCGGCGATCGTTTGGTGGACGATGCCGCAGAGTCCGGCGAGACCGGCGCTGGCGAAACCGACGCGCGCCATGGCGGTGTTCGTGGTGGTGGTGCCGTCCGGGCGCCCGACGGCCGGGGTGTTGACGACGGCACCGAAGCCGCTGCCCTCGACCCCGTTGGAGGTGAGGGTGAAGGGCTGCCCGGTGACGCTGAAGTTGGCGGCGAGCGCACCCTGGGCGAGTGCGGCGCCGAGGGCGCCGACGGCGAGGACCGAGGGGACGAAGGCGAGTGCGCCGCGCCGCCAGCGGGTGCCGCGGCGGCTGCCGTCGGCGGCCTCGGCGAGCATGCGGGCGTTCCAATCGGCGAGGGCACGGCCGCTGTGGGCGTGTGCTTTCGCGAGGGACGGACCGAGGCGGCGGGCGCCGGAGAGGAGGCCCGGGTCGGAGGGGAAGTGGTTCATGCCGATCCGCTCCCCGTGGGCAGGGGCGTCTCGGCGGGCCGGATGCGGCGTGCGGAGCGCCGCCGCTTGGTGGGCTTCTCCGGCAGCCAGGCGAAGGCCATGGAGCCGCCGAGGACGGAGAGGACCATGCCGACGAAGAGTCCACCGAGGTTGGACAGCGGGAAGGAGGCGACTCCGGTGATCACCGCGATGACGCCCGCGGTGTGGCGCTGGCCGGGAAGCAGCAGGATGAGCAGGGCCATCGCCATCAGGACGACGCCGCCCGCCATTCCCGCGATGCCGCCGATGCCGACCTGGAGGATCTTGCCGAGGGGCGCCAGGGGCAGGAAGAGGATGACGAAGCCGCCGAGTCCGGTCCAGACGGCCGCCCAGAACGGCCGGGTGCGGCGCCAGTGGCGGAACGCGCGGCGGGCACGGAGCGTACGGCCCCGGGTGGGCCCCTCGGTCGGTTCGGACGGCGGTTCGATGGTCATGGGGGCCTCGCAGCGGTGGGTCGGGGCGGAAGGGGCGGGGCTCCGTGCCGTACGGACGGCGCGGAGTCCCGCCTGGCGTGCCGGTGGTGCGGGACGTGCGGGTCAGGCTCCGCAGGTCTTGTCGCCGTGGGCGATTCCGATCGCGAGGTCCGGCAGGGTGATCGCGCCGGCGATCGTGGCGCCGTTGGCGTCGGCGTTGAGGTTCTTGATGTCGGTCCGACCGCCGGTGGCGTCCAGGCCGAACTGACCCGGGGTGCCGTCGGTGATGCCGGTCGCCTTGATCCCGTCGCCGTCGGCAGCCGCGCCGATGACGTTCGGGGTCGTGTCGCTGGCGTTCAGCGTGGCCGTGGCCGCCTTGAGCGCCTGGGCGTCGAGGACGAGCTTGTTCGCCTGGAGTCCGGCGCCCGCGACCAGTTCGTCACTGGTGAGCGGGGTCGCGGCCGCGGGCGAGGAGATGTTGAGCGACCAGGTGCCGAGGCTGCCGATCACCGGGAGGTTGACCGACTGGACGGCGTGCACGCAGATGCCGTCGAGGCCCGCCTTGGCGATGCCGACCTCGGCGGCACCGGTGGCTCCTCCCGCGTCGATGGTGTGCATGACGGCACCGATGCCCTGCGGCGCGGCCACGGTCTTGGAGCTGAGGGTGAAGGGGACGCTCGTGAGCGAGAGGTTCGCCGCGAGCGCGCCCTGCACCATCGCCGTGGCCATGGCGGCGATGGCCGCGGTTGCGGGCACGGCGAGGAAGGCCGACCTGCGCCAGCGGGTGACGCCTCTGGTCTCGTGCTGCATGTGATCTCCAACCGTCGTCCCGCACGTCTCGCGCGGGTTGGGGATGTGAGCGCAGCCGGTGCGTCCCGCGGCCGGGGCCGGAGCGCGGCTACATTTTGCGGCTGCCTGTTCGAGAATTGGACACCTTCTCCATGAGTGTCAACACTTCTGACAATTCCAGGAAGAATTCCCGCTGGACTAGGCTTGGCCGATGCCACGGTTCAGGGAGACGGTTCGAACACTGCTGCGCGAGCGGCTTCTCGACGCCGCGTACGAGGCGGTCGCCGACCGCGGTTTCGACAAGCTGCGCATGGCACACCTGGCCGGCGCGGTGGGCGTCAGTCGACAGACGCTCTACTCGGAGTTCCCCTCCAAGGAGGCCGTGGGCGAGGCCCTCTTCCAGCGCGAACTGGAGCGCTGCCTGGTCGGCATCCAGCAGGGCCTGGACGCCCACCGGGACGACCTGCGCGCAGCCGTCGAGGCCGCCGTCCGCTTCACGCTCACGCTGGCCGGACGGAACCCGCTGATCAAGGCCATGTTGACCAGCACCGGCGAGGACGGACTCCTCTCCTACCTGACGACCCGGTCCGCGGCGGCCTTCGAGACGGCGACGGCCATGACCGACGCGTACGTCACGGAGGCCTGGCCGGCGATCGACCCGGTGGCCCGCGAACTGGCCGTCGACGCCGCGGTCCGCCTGACCGCCAGTCACATCGTGCAGGCCGCCTCCTCGCCCGAGGAGTCGGCCCGTCGCATCGCCGACACCGTGGTCAGGGTCGCCCTGAGCACGGGCCTGGAGCGGATGCCCGAACGGGGAGCGCCCCACAGCGCTCCCTGACGCTCAGGGGACCGGCCCCCGGTACTCCTCCAGAACCGGCCGGTTGCCGATGCCGGGTGACGAGGAGACGGGGAAGGCCCGCAAACCGACCCGACCCTCGACCCGGCCGAGCTCGCCCCAGCCGTAGGCCCGCGAGTCGTCCGACAGATCGGGGTTGTCCCCCAGGTAGAAGAAGGCGCCCTCGGGCACGGTCCGCAGGTCGGGTCGCGCCGACCGGGTGCCGTCGGGCCCGCAGCACGCGCTCGTGCGGTGTGCCTGCGCCGCCCACTGGGGCGCCACCACCCGGTACACGGGCCCCCGTCCGCGCTCCTGGAGGAGCACCTGGAAGGGCTGGTCCGGGGTGGAGACGATCGCGACCCGGTCACCGGGCAGCGCGATCACCCGTTTCACCAGGAGCGCGTCCTTCCCGGTCGCCCGCAGCAGCACGACGTCGAAGCGGTGCGCCTCTCCCGTCGACCCCGGGGCGACGAGGATCCGGTCCCCCTGGTGGAGGGTGGGCGCCATGCTGGTCCCGTCGACCCGGACGCCGAGGGACGTGACGACGACCCAGGCGAGGAGGCAGAGCAGGACGCCGGTCCCGAGGACGGCACCGGCCGCCCGGCGCGGGTTCACCGGAGTCGGGGGCGACCCGACGGCGGTGCGGCGCCGAGCCGTTCGATGGTGGTCATGGCGGGACGGTAGGGCGGGTGCTGGACGGCGACCGTGACCGTACCGCTCAGGGTTGTTGACCGCCGGGGCACCCGGACGGGTCGGCCGCCCCCTCGGGACGGGCCTGGTAGGCCCGGGGGGTCTCACCGGTCCAGCGTCTGAACGCCCGGTGGAAGGCACTCGGTTCGGAGAAGCCCAGCTGCCGCGAGAGCCGCTCGATCGAGATCCGTCCCCCGGCCAGTTCGGCCATCGCGTGGTCGCGCCGCGCTTGGTCGCGGAGCCGCTGGTACGTCGTCCCCTCGGCGGCCAGCCGGCGCCGCAGGGTCTGCGGGCTGAAGGAGAGCCGGTCGGCGAGCTGCTCGGGCGTCGGCACCGGCCCGGCGGGCAGCGCCCGGCCGATCAGGTGCCGCACCCGCCCGGCCGTCGTGGTGCCGTAGTCGGCACAGACCAGCACGTCGGCCGGAGCGCGGTGGAGGAAGGCCTTCAGTGCGGCCGCGTCCCGCAGCACGGGCTCGTCGAGGTCCGCCCGGTCGAAGACGGCCACCGTCCGTTCGGCGCCGAAGACGCAGGGCGCCCCGAAGAGCAGCGCGTACTCATGGGCGTGCCGGGGCTCGGAGTGGACGAACTCGACCCGCCGCAGACCGATGCGACGCCGGACCAGCCAGCCGGCGAAGCGGTGGGCCACCAGGACGGTGGACTCGGCACCGAAGTGGACGGGGTCGTCGTACCCGGAGACGTCGAACTCCAGCCCGGCTTCGTCGGGTCCGCCCGCACCGGGCTCCAGGAGTCGGAAGCTCGGCCCTGCGGGGAACAGGGAGTAGAAGGTCTGGGCACGACGGAGCGCCTCGCGCAGGTCCTGGCTGCCGTGGACGACGACATGGGCCATCATCGCGAAGGTGCCGACCTTGCTGGGAGCGCCGCCGAAACCGATCAACTCGTCGTCCAGCGCGGCCCACAGCATCCTGACGAGCCGCCCGAACTGCTCCGCCGGGACTCTGGCCCGGGGTTCCTCCAGGAGCTCGGTGGACAGTCCGGCACGGGCGAGGAGCGGCCCGGGGGCCACTCCACGCCGTTCGGCGCCGAGCAGCACGGCCCGCACGTGATGGGAGCTGACGCCCGTCCGCGCCGGAATGCGCATGGTCTCCGTCGACATCCGCACCGCCTCCGTTCCGGCCTCGCCAGGCCCCGGACGCACCGGAGCTAGACACTTTCACTGAAGGTTGTCCAGGTTCCGACACTCTACTAAGAACTGTAAGGCTGTCGAAGTGTGCAAGCTGTGAACGGGACACAGCTCACAGCCGTACCGTCGGATGCCGGCACACCAGTGATCGAGCACGTCGAGCGAAGAGGGGCAGCACATGAGCGGAGTGGCACGCCGGACGGTGGTCGCGGCGGCGGGCGGCGCGGGCCTGACGGCGGCGCTCGCCGCCTGCGGGGGCGGCGCGGACGACACCAAGAACACCGAGCAGGACGGCAGCGCGCTCGCACGGACCGGGGACATCCCCGTGGGCGGCGGCAAGGTCCTCGCCGACAAGGGCCTGGTCATCACCCAGCCCACGGCCGGCGAGTTCAAGGCCTTCTCCTCCAGGTGCACCCATGCGGGCTGCGCCGTCAGCGCCGTCCAGGACGGCGTCATCGTCTGCCCCTGCCACCAGAGCAAGTTCGACGTGTCGGACGGCAGCGTGAAGTCCGGCCCGGCGACCGCGCCGCTGCCACCGGAGCCGATCCAGGTGGTGGCCGGGGAGATCAGCCGCGGCTGACGGGACTCCCCGAACGCCCGGAAGCTCCCGGGGACTTCCAGCACCCCAGGACCTCGTCGGTGGCGGTGACGGTGGCGACGAGCGCCAAGGTGTGCCGGATCATGGCGCGGGTGTAGTCGGCCGGCACGCCCGCGATGGCGTCCGCCGGCACGACGACCGCGTACCCGAGGTTCACCGCGTCGAAGACGGCATTGGGCACCGCCACGTTGGCGGAGACCCCGGTGACGATCAGCGTGCGACAGCCCAGGTTGCGCAACAGCGGATCGACGTCGGTGCCGGCGAGCGGCGACAGACCGTGCAGTCGCCGGACCACCAGGTCCTGCTCGGCGACCGGTATGGGCTCGGCGATCCGTACGGCCGTGCTGCCGCTGTGCTGCTGCACGGGCAGCCGGGCGGCGGCGGTGAAGAGCCGGGCGTTGGTGTTGGCGCCCCGCCCGTCCGGCCGCCGTTCGGCGACGGCGTGGATCACCTGGACGTCAACCGCGTGCGCAGCAGCGACCAGCCGGGCGACGTTCCGCAGGGCGCCCGACGCACGGGCGACGTCAGCCAGTTCGGGCAGGGCACTGCGGGGGCCGACGACGCCCTGCTGACATTCGACGGTGAGCAGGACGACTCCGCCGCCCGGGCGGACCTGCTCCCCGAGTCGTTCTCTCGCGCTCTGCCCCATGGCCTCCCCTTGCACCCGCACGAATGACCCTCCATGCTTTCTGACGTTTCATCAGAAAGCTAGAAGGGTGCGGACGATGACTGTTGCACAGCGCCGTGGCCGTCGGATCATGATGACCCCGGCAGAGCTCGACTCCTTCCTCGCCGAGCAGCGCACGTGCCGGGTCGCGACCGTCGCCGCCGACGGCCGCCCGCACGTGAGCGCGCTGTGGTTCGCCTGGGACGGACGCTCGCTGTGGCTGTACTCCCTGACCCGGAGCCGTCGCTGGACTGAACTCCGCGCCGACCCGAGGATCGCCGTCGTGGTGGACGACGGCGAGGAGTACGGAGAACTGCGCGGCGTCGAGCTGTCGGGCACGGCCGTCTTCGTCGGCGAGGCGCCACGGACCGGTGCCCCGTGCCCCGAACTCGACCTGCCCGAGCAGCTCTTCGCCACCAAGAACTTCGGCCTGGACGCCCTGCCACACGACGGTCGGCACGCCTGGCTGCGGCTGACCCCGGATGCCGTCGCCTCCTGGGACTTCCGCAAACTCGCCGACCTCTGACCGGTGGGACACCCGCCGCCACGGGACTTCTCCCCGCCCCTCCTCGGGCGGCACCGCGCCGGCCCGACCGCCCCGCTCCCCCTTCCGTCCCTGCTCTCTGCGGCGAGGAGGTCCCGGAAGCGGGCGCCGGGCTCGGCGGTGCGCAGGGCGATCGCCCGTCCTTCGCACTGTTCTTCGCAGCACGCGGCACGCCCTTCGGCTCCCCCGGCTTGCCCTCCGTCTCGGCGTGTAGGTCGCCTTCGCCGCACGCCTCGGGACCGGGATGGACGGCTTCGCCCGCACGGTCATGGTCCTCGCGCTCACCGCCGCCTGGACGACCGGCCATTCGATTCGCGAACGCCGAGAGCACCCCGGCCCGCCGGGCTCGCGACGCTCCGCCTCAAGCCCCCGGTGCCCCCGCCACGGCCCGCAGCGCGGCGACGACGGCCCGCACGGAGGGCCGCCGACCCGCATCGCTGCGCCAGGTGGCGTAGATGTGGCGCCGCACCTTCTGCCGCACGGGCACGAAGACCACGCCCTCCGGTACCGGCCGCCCGAGCCGAGGAGTGACGCACACGCCCAGCCCCGCCGCGACGAGCGCCAGTTGGGTGTGGTGCTCACCCGCCAGATGCCCGATGCGGGGTTCGATGCCCTGCGAGCGAAGGGTGAACATCAGCCAGTCGTGGCAGAACTCGCCCTCGGGCCAGGACACCCATTCCTCGTCTGCGAAGTCCTCCAGGCCCACTGATTCCCGCCCGGCCAGCGGATGTCCGGCCGGCAGGGCCACATCGGCGGTGTCGTCGAGGAGGTGGGCCCGTTCGAGGCCTCCGGGCACCGGGGCCCGCTTGTTGCTCCAGTCCAGGACGAGGGCGAGGTCCGCATCCCCGCGCAGCACCGCACGCACCCCCTGCTCGGGCTCCAGCTCCGTGGTGCGGACGCGGAGGTCGGGATGCCCCTCGCGCAGGGCGGCGAGCGCGGCGGGGAAGAGCCCCCGGGCCGCCGTCGGGAAGGCCGCTGCCCTCACCTCGCCGACCACTTGGCCGCGCTGGGCCTCGATGTCGGCCTGGGCCATCTGCACCTGGGACAGGATGCGAGCGGCGTGTTCGGCGAGGAGCAGTCCGGCGTCGGTGAGGCGCACGCCACGGCCGTTCTTGGCGAGGAGTTGTTGCCCGACCTCGCGCTCCAGCTTGGACAGCTGCTGGGAGACGGCCGAGGTGGTGACGTGCAGGCCGTCGGCCGCACCGCTGACCGAGCCGTGCCGTGCGAACGCGTCGAGGGTGCGGAGGCGCTCAAGGTTCAACATGTAAGAGATGCTAAGCAAAGAGGTCGAGGAATTCTCGCTTGTTCTAAGACATCGGGCCCGTCACCCTGAGTCCATGAGCACCCCCGGCCCGTCCTCCCCGCCCTCCGCCGCTCCGTCCCGACCGCTCGACTGGCGCGTCCGGTTCGGCGCACTCGCCCTCGTCTGGGGCTTCAGCTTCCTCTTCATCAAGGTCGGCACGGAAGGCTTCGCCCCCCTCCAGGTCACCTTCGGACGACTGTTCTTCGGCACGGCGGTGCTCGCCGTCGCCGTGCTGGTGAAGCGCGACCGGCTGCCGCGCGGGACCCGCGTCTGGGGGCACCTGACGGTCGCCGCCCTCCTCCTCAACGCACTGCCGTTCTCCCTCTTCGCGTACGCAGAACTGACGATCCCCTCGACCCTGGCCGGCATCTGCAACGCGACGACCCCGCTCTGGGGCATGCTGCTCTCCCTCGTGGCGCTCTCCGAGGACCGCCCGAACCGGGTGCGGGCGGTCGGCCTGGGCATCGGCTTCATCGGCGTGCTCACCGTGCTCGGCGCCTGGCAGGGCTTCTCCGGCCTCGACGTGACCGGCACGTCGCTCGCCCTGCTCGCCGCCCTCAGCTACGCGGTCGGCTGGATCTACGTCCGCAGGACCCTGAGCGGCACCGGCGCCTCGAACCTCTCGCTCGCCGGTTCCCAGGTGGGGCTTGCCACTCTCCAATTGGCCGTGGTCACACCCCTGTTCACCTCGATGCCCACATCGGTGGAGCCGCTGCCGCTGCTCGCCGTGATCGCGCTCGGCGCGCTCGGGACCGGGTACGCCATGCTCCTCCAGTACGGCATCGTCGCAGAGGTCGGCCCCACGACGGCCGCCATGGTCACGTACTTCATCCCGGTGATCGCAACAGCGGCGGGCGTCGCCCTCCTCGACGAGGGCCTCACCTGGAACACCCCCGTCGGCGCGGTCGTGGTCCTGGCGGGAGCGGCCCTCACCCAGACCCGCACCTCCGGCCGCGCCTCCCGCCCGACGACGGTCCCGACCGCGCCCCCTCCCGCCGACCGCCGGCCCGCGACCCGCGTCTGAGCCGGCGACGGATCCGCCCGACCCCGCACCCCGGCACGGCCCGGCCGGAGGAGGACCTCGCGGGCACGAGCAGGCCGGGGCTCATCCGTAACTTCGCGGTGGCGCCGGCGCCACCGCGCGGGCGACGGCACCGGCCAGGGAGTCGACGTCCGCGGCGGAGAGGCAGGAGACGGTCAGCCGGACGGCCGGCCCCGTCTCCATGCGGAAACGGGCGCCCGGCGCCGCCGCCCAGCCGGCGGCCAGGAGCCGGGACAACGCGCCCGTTTCATCGGGGACCGGCACCCAGACGTTCATGCCGCCGCGCCCGTGCGCCTCGACACCACGCCGCGCCAGGGCCCGCACGAGCCCGTCCCGCCGCTTGTCGTACGCGCGCGCAACGGCGACCGGGTCGACCGCATCCGTGTCCCAGAGGTGTACGACGGCCCGCTGGAGGAGTTTGCTGACCCAGCCGGGGCCGAGGCCCTGGCGCCCGAGCACCCGGTCCACGGTCTCGGCGTCCCCGGTGAAGGCGGCGATCCGCAGGTCCGGCCCGTACGCCTTGGCCACCGAACGGACGAGGACCCAGTGTTCGGTGGCGCCCGCCAGTGGGTGGAGGGGGTGCGCGACGATGCCCTGCCCGTGGTCGTCCTCCACGAGCAGCACCGAGGGATGGGCGACGAGGATCCGCCGCAACCGCCGGGCGCGCGCCTCGGTGACGCAGGCGCCGGTCGGGTTCTGCGCCCGGTCGGTGATGATCACCGCGCGTGCCCCGTCCTCCCGGATCGCACGCTCGACCCCTTCCGGCAACGGGCCCTCGTCATCGACCGCGACGGGCACCGGGCGCAGCCCGAGCGCGGGGACGAGGTCGAGGAGGCTCCCCCATCCCGGATCCTCGACGGCCACGGCGTCGCCGGGCCTGAGGCGGGCGACGAGCACCCGCTCGATGGCGTCGAGGGAACCGGAGGCGACCCCGACGGGCCCGGCGGGTACGCCGTCCGCGTCGAAGGCGGCGCGTGCCAGTCTGCCGAACTCCTCGTCGACCGGGGCCTCTCCGTAGAGCCCGGGCCGCTCGGCGTAGTGCCGGGCCACCTCTGCGAGGGCTTCACCGAGGGGCGGCAGCAGGTTCGGGTCCGGGTTGCCCTTGCTCACGTCCCGGACCCCGGCGGGCACCTCCACGCGGAGGGAGCCGCGCGCGGTCGTGGCGGGGCGGGGGCGCACTCGACTGCCGCGCCGCCCGTCCGTCTCGATGACCCCGCGTTCGCGCAGGGTGCGGTAGGCGGCGGCCACGGTGTTCGGGTTCACCCCGAGCACGATCGCCAGCTCCCGCATCGGCGGCAGGGACTGACCGGGCTCCAGGGAGCCCGACCCCACTCCGCGCTCGACGCTGGCGGCGATCTCCGATGCGCGACGACCTTCGATCCGATATTCTCCTAGCACAAACATGATTTTGCACTAGTGCAATGGAGAAGGCAATGGGCGCCACCATCGACACGTACGCCGCGACCGAGCGGACCGTCCCCACCCGCTCCCGCGACCGCGCCTCGTACGACAGGACCCTCGTCCACTCGATACTCGACGGGGCCCACGTCTGCCACCTCGGCTTCGTCCGTGACGGAGCCCCCGTCGTCCTCCCCACGCTCTACGCCCGGGTCGGCGAACGCCTCTACGTCCACGGCTCCACCGGCTCACGGCCGCTGCGCGCGGCCGGCGACGGAGTCGCGGCCCCGGGCCTGCCCGTCTGCCTGACCGTCACGCACGTCGACGGCCTTGTGCTCGCCCGTTCCGCCTTCCACCACTCGATCAACTACCGCTCGGTCGTCGTCCACGGCACCGCCCACCAGGTCACCGACGCCGAAGAACGGCGGACCGCCCTGGACGCCATCGTCGACCACGTCGTCCCCGGCCGCTCCGCCGACTCCCGCCCCGCGAACGCCAAGGAGCTCGCCGCCACCGCCGTGGTCCGGATCGACCTGGACGAGGTCTCGGCGAAGGTCCGCACCGGTGGCCCCCGCGACGACGCCGAGGACCTCGACCTGCCGCACTGGTCCGGCGTGATCCCCGTGCAGGGCGGCTACGGCACGCCGATCCCCGCCGACGACCTCGACCCGGCCATCGCTCTGCCCGACTACCTCACCGCGCGCTGAGCCGGGGAAGGAGACACCGGCCGTGCTGATCCACCCCTGGGACGCCGCCCGCGACGAGCAGGAATGGCGCGGCTGGCTCACCCGGCACGACTTCGGCCACCTCGCCGTGAACGGCGCCCCCGGCGAGCCCCCGTGGGTGCAGCCGACGCACTTCCGGTACGACCCCGAGCCCGGCCCGTTCGGCCGCGTCATCACGCATCTGGCCCGGCCCAACCCGCTCTGGCGCGCCCTGGAGACGAACCCGACGGTGCTCCTGAGCGTGATCGACGACTACGTCCACGTGCCGGGCCACTGGACGGCCCCCGAAGGAGCTCCGGCCGAGCACGGCACCCCGACCTCGTACTACACGGCCGTCCAACTGCGCTGCACCGCGCACCCGGTCGACACCGCCGAGGAGAAGGCGGCGCTCCTCAACCGCCAGGTCGCCCACTTCCAGCCGGAGGGCGGCACGGCGGCGGTTGCACCGGGTGGAGCCCCGTTCGGCCGCCTGCTGTCGGGAATCCGGGGGCTGGAACTGGAAGTGGTCGACGTACGGGCGAAATTCAAGTACGCGGGCAACAAGCCGCAGGAGGTCCAGGACCGCGTCTCGGCTCGGCTCGCCGAGCGGGCCGGGCCGGGAGACCTGCGCGCCCGGGCCCACCAGCAGCGCCGCCGCACGAACGGATGAGGCCCGAGGGCGCCGGACACCGAAGCCTGCGCCCCCGGTCGCGTCACACCGCGACGGGCTCCGCCCTCCGTTCCTCCGCCGCGGTCCTGGCCTCTGCGAAGGCGAGGCCCGCCACGGCGGCGAGCAGCAGCAGGGTGCCGAGCACGATCGCGGCGGTGAACCGCTCCCCGAGCAGCGAAACCGCGATCAGGGCAGCGCTCACCGGCTCCAAGAGCATGATCACGGAAACCGTGGCGGCCCGCACCACGGCGGCCCCGGCGAAGTACAGCGCATAGGCGAGCGCGGTCGGCACCGCTGCGATGTAGACGATCAACAGCACCAGGGCCACCGGCGCCTCGGAGTGCGGGACGAGCCCCTCGGCCAGCGCCGCGGGCAGCAGGCCGACCGCCCCGATCGCGAAGGCCCAGGTGGTCGTGGCCAGGGCGTCCGCGCCGCCGCCGGAGCGACCGAGCCACCTGGTGAGCAGGGTGGTCGCCGCGTATCCGGCCGCCGAGACGGCCGCGAGGACGACGCCCAACGGCCGCACCTCTGCTGTCCCGCCACCGAGGACGAGGACGAAGAGGCCGGCGAGGGCCCCGGCAACGGCGGTGACCCCACCGAACCCGAGGCGCTCCCCCAGGGCGATCCGGGCGCCGACCGCGATCAGGACGGGGCCCGCCCCCAGGGTGACGACGGTGCCGACCGCCAGACCGGTGGCCTCGACGGCGGCGAAGTAGCTGCTCTGGAAGACGGTGAGGCCGGTCCCGGTGCCGAGGATGCGGGCGACCCGTCGGCCACGCGGTTCCGGGTGCGTACGGGCGGTGGTGCGCCGGGGCCGCAGCGCCAGCGCGCCGAGCAACAGGACGAGTCCGCAGATGCAGCGCCAGAAGGAGAGGGCCAGCGGGCCCATGTCGCTGATGCGGAAGATCAGGGAGGCTGCGGCGCCGGCCGTGCCCCAGGCGATGCCGGCAACGGCGAGGTAGAGGAGGCTCCGCCCGATGGGCAGGGCGGATCCCGAGGAGTTCGACACGTGGGTTCTCCGTGGAAGACAGGAGGGAGGGATGGTCGCTGGCTCCGCGCGCGGGCAGCGACGAACCGCTCGGGGGCGAGGAACCGCCCGGCCGAGCCCGGTCTTCGTCGGAGAGGCCTCCGCGCGCGCTAGGCGGCGGGAGGCGGAAGCACGGTCGAATGCATGGTGCGCACCCTAGGACGCGGCCCGCCCGGACGACAAGTCCGGTTCCCGTCCCCCCTCTGCTGCGGAACCGACCTGCGCATCGTGCCCGGTGGCCGCCTCCGTCCCGGAACCGGCCACCGGTCCGGAGGGGGACGCCTTCGGCGTCGAGGACTGGGCGATGAACGCTCCGAAGAGGACCACCGCACCACCGATGATCTGCGGCGCACCCAGGTGTTCGCCGAGCAGGACCCAGGCCAGGACGGTGGCGACGACCGCTTCCAGACAGGCCACCACGCCCGCCACCTGGGGGGAGAGCCGGCGCACCGAGACGACCCCCGTGACGTAGGCGAGGACGGTGGCCACCAGCACGATCCACCCGAGGAGCAACCACGCGGGCACGCTGACCCCGTTCATGTCGGCGCGGCCACCGAGGACGCTCCCGTCCATCCCCCAGGGGCGGGCCACGAGCGTGAGGACGAGCGCGCCGATGAGCAGTCCGTACGCGATGACGCCGAGCGGATCGGCCTGCTCGGCACCGTCTGCGCCCTGGTCGGAGAGGACGAAGTAGCCGACCTGGCAGCCGGCGGCGGCGAGGGCCAGCAGGAGGCCGACGAGGTCGAAGCTCAGCCCGGACCAGATCTGCACGACGGAGGCGAGACCGCCGACGGCGAGGACGACGCCGAGGGCTGCGGCGCGCGTGACGGGCCGACGTTGGACGAAGCGGACCCAGCCGAGGACGAGGGCGGGCGCGAGGTACTCGACGAGCAGGGCCACCCCGACGGGTATGCGGGAGATCGAGGCGAAGTAGAAGGCCTGGACGCCGGCGACGGCGAGCAGGCCGAAGCCCACGAGGAGGGCCGGCCTGCGCCGCAGGAGGTCCCGGTGGCGCCAGGCGACCGGGAGCATGACGAGTGCGGCGCCGGCGACCCGGAGCCACACCACGTGGAGCGGGTCGAGTCCCGCCTCGATGAGGGGCTTGGCCGCCACTCCTGAACCACCGAATGCGAAGGCCGAGGCCAGGGCGAGCCCCAGGCCGGCACTTCTCCCCTGAGACGCGTGCATCGGGTCATCATGACAGGACGCCGTCAGGCACGTAACCCCCGTTACACCTGTTGAGACCGCGCCCCGTCCGGCAGGCCCACCGCCTCGTCGATGCGGGAGGCCAGCACCGCCGGATCGACCCCCGCACGGCGCAGGACCTCGACGGCGCGGCTCTCGGCATCGACGGCGAGGGCGGCGAGCAGGTCGGTCCCGCGGGCCTGCGGCTCGCCGCGTTCGGCGGCCCTCCGGAAGGCGCCCTCCAGGGCGGCCGTCGCAGCCGGCGAGCAGGAGGAGTTGCGGGAGTGCGGGGCTTCGGGCCCTCGTGCGGCGGGCAGCAAGCGCCGAACCGCCGATTCCTCCACCGACCCCTGCCAGCGCAGCCCATACCCGATGGACCGCTGGACGAGGTAGCCGAGCACGCGCGCGAGCCTGCCGTCCCCTTCGAGCGAGGCCCTGACCTCGGGGTCGGACTCGACCAGCGAGTGCAGGAGGTGGGCCGTGTCGATCTGGCGGTCGCCGTCACGGAGCGCCCTGCGACGCGCACCCGAAACGACCGCCGCGAGCGTCGGCGTCAGGAGGGGGGCGAGTTCCGCGCGCGGGGCGACGGAGGACAGGAGCTGCTGGGGGCGCGGGACGGGACGGTGCACCCTCCCACTCCATCAGGCCCGGGCAGCAGGAACATCACCGGGAAGGAGCATCTCCGCGTCCCACGGGGGTTGGGCACGGACGCACGGCGCCTCCTCCTTGCGGATGAGATCGCACGCGCAGCCCCTGAGGGCGCGCGCCGCCTTGCCTCACGCCCCTGTTGCAACCACGGCTCCGCCTCCGCTCGTCCTCCTGACGTGTTCTGGATGGTGGCACTGCTCGCACGCGACGGACGGCAGTACGTGTACCGGGTGTACGCGCCCCGGGAGGCACTGCCGGCCGATCTGTTCTGGGCGGCGTTCCACTGCCACGAGGAGGACGGCGCGCCCCGCGCCTCGGACAGCTTCGACGCGGCGGAGATCTGGTGGTTCGGTGACGGGACGGACCACGCGACCACGGGGCTGACTGTTCGTCATCATTGAATGTTCGCGCCCCGCCCGCTACGTTCCGCGACACCGGAACCCAGTGGGCACGCACGAAGGGGTGGTCTCATGGCCGAAGTCACTGCGGAGGCACGGATCGGGGCACCGGTCGGGAAGGTCTGGGCACGACTCATGGACTTCCCCTCGTACGGGGACTGGAACGCCACTCACACCGACTTCCCGGGAGGCGGTCCGACCACCCTGGAAGCGGGCGCCACCTTCACGGAGAACATGAAGCTGATGGGATTCCCCGCCGAGGTGCTGTGGACGATCGAGGAGTTGGAGACCGAGCGCGCGTTCGCGATCAGGGGGAAGGGCCCGATGGGGGTCACCGTCGCCACGCGCTACGCCCTGGCGGCGGAGGGCGGCACGACGGCGGTGCGGATCGACGGGGAGTTCACCGGCGCGGCCGTCTCCCTGATGGCGGGCAGGCTGCGGGACTCGGCAACGGCGGCGCTGAGCGAGTCCCTGCGCAAGCTGGCCGCCCTGGTGGACTGAACCGGGAAGCCGGGG
>NZ_JBHYMF010000088.1:0-29033 GCF_042742855.1 Streptomyces sp. NPDC058877
GCCCGCCCCTCCGAAGAGGGGCGGGCCGTCGCGCGGGAACTACGGGACGTCACTTGGCAGCGTCGTCCTTGTCACCTTCGGCGGCGTCCTCGTCCGCGATCACGGGGATCAGGGAGAGCTTGCCGCGCTGGTCGATCTCGGCGATCTCGACCTGGACCTTGGAGCCGATCGCGAGCACGTCCTCGACGTTCTCCACGCGCTTGCCACCGGCGAGCTTGCGGATCTGCGAGATGTGCAGCAGGCCGTCCTTCCCCGGGAGCAGGGAGACGAAGGCACCGAAGGTGGTGGTCTTGACGACCGTGCCCAGGTAGCGCTCGCCGACCTCCGGCATGGTCGGGTTGGCGATGCCGTTGATCGTGGCGCGGGCGGCCTCGGCGGCCGGGCCGTCGGCGGCACCGATGTAGATGGTGCCGTCGTCCTCGATCGTGATCTCGGCGCCGGTGTCCTCCTGGATCTGGTTGATCATCTTGCCCTTGGGGCCGATGACCTCGCCGATCTTGTCCACGGGGATCTTGACGGTGATGATCCGCGGGGCGTTCGGGGACATCTCGTCCGGGGTGTCGATCGCTTCCATCATCACGTCGAGGATGTGGAGGCGGGCGTCACGGGCCTGCTTGAGGGCCGCGGCCAGGACGGAGGCCGGGATGCCGTCCAGCTTGGTGTCGAGCTGGAGGGCGGTGACGAACTCCTTCGTACCGGCGACCTTGAAGTCCATGTCGCCGAAGGCGTCCTCGGCACCGAGGATGTCGGTGAGGGCGACGTAGTGGGTCTGGCCGTCGATCTCCTCGGAGATCAGGCCCATGGCGATGCCGGCGACGGGGGCCTTGAGCGGCACACCGGCGTTCAGCAGCGACATGGTGGAGGCGCAGACGGAGCCCATGGACGTCGAGCCGTTGGAGCCGAGGGCCTCGGACACCTGACGGATCGCGTAGGGGAACTCCTCGCGGGTCGGGAGGACCGGCACGATGGCGCGCTCGGCGAGGGCGCCGTGGCCGATCTCGCGGCGCTTGGGGGAGCCCACGCGACCGGTCTCGCCGACGGAGTACGGCGGGAAGTTGTAGTTGTGCATGTAGCGCTTGCGGGTCACCGGGGAGAGGGTGTCCAGCTGCTGCTCCATGCGGAGCATGTTGAGGGTGGTGACGCCCAGGATCTGGGTCTCGCCACGCTCGAACAGCGCCGAGCCGTGCACGCGCGGGATGGCCTCGACCTCGGCGGCGAGCGTACGGATGTCCGTGATGCCGCGGCCGTCGATGCGGACCTTGTCCTTGATGATCCGCTCGCGGACCAGCTTCTTGGTCAGCGCGCGGTAGGCACCCGAGATCTCCTTCTCGCGGCCCTCGAAGGCCGGGAGGAGCTTCTCGGCGGCGAGCTCCTTGATGCGGTCGAGCTCGGTCTCGCGCTCCTGCTTGCCGGCGATGGTGAGCGCCTGGGCGAGCTCGTCCTTGACCGCGGCGGAGAGCGCCTCCAGGACGTCGTCCTGGTAGTCGAGGTAGACCGGGAACTCGCCGGTGGGCTTGGCGGCCTTGGCGGCGAGGTCCGCCTGGGCCTTGCAGAGGACCTTGATGAAGGGCTTCGCGGCCTCGAGACCGGCGGCGACGACCTCCTCGGTCGGCGCCTCGGCGCCGCCCTTGACCAGCTGGATGGTCTTCTCGGTGGCCTCGGCCTCGACCATCATGATCGCGACGTCGCCGTCCTCGAGGACGCGACCGGCGACGACCATGTCGAAGACGGCGTCCTCGAGCTCGGTGTGCGTCGGGAAGGCGACCCACTGGCCCTTGATCAGGGCGACACGGGTGCCGCCGATCGGGCCGGAGAAGGGCAGGCCGGCCAGCTGCGTGGAGCAGGAGGCGGCGTTGATCGCGACCACGTCGTAGAGGTGGTCGGGGTTGAGCGCCATGATCGTCTCGACGATCTGGATCTCGTTGCGCAGGCCCTTCTTGAAGGAGGGGCGCAGCGGGCGGTCGATCAGGCGGCAGGTGAGGATCGCGTCCTCGGAGGGGCGGCCCTCCCGGCGGAAGAAGGAGCCGGGGATCTTTCCGGCCGCGTACATCCGCTCCTCGACGTCGACCGTCAGGGGGAAGAAGTCGAGCTGGTCCTTGGGCTTCTTCGAAGCGGTGGTCGCCGAGAGGACCATGGTGTCGTCGTCGAGGTAGGCGACGGCGGAACCGGCGGCCTGCTTGGCGAGGCGGCCGGTCTCGAAGCGGATGGTGCGGGTGCCGAAGGCTCCGTTGTCGATGACGGCCTCGGCGTAGTGGGTCTCGTTCTCCACTATGGGTTTCTCCTACGTATTCGTCTTTGCGTCCTTCGGCCCGTGTGGCCGGGGACGGTGTGCGACGGGGACGGAGAAGCTCGCCTCGAATGCGGGCCGGTCTTCGATCGAAGCACCCGGGGACTCTTTCCCGGGGGCCACTACCGAGGACCGGCGGCTCCTCGCCCGTCCTATGGCGTTGTGCGACCAGACTAAGTGGCGATGTGCACTTTGCGCACGTACAGCAAAGGGAGCGGCCCCCTGAAAGTGGGAACCGCTCCCTCGCACAGCGTCTTACTTGGCGCCGGCCGCACCGCGGCGGATGCCGAGGCGGTCGACCAGCGTACGGAAGCGCTGGATGTCCTTCTTGGCCAGGTACTGCAGCAGGCGGCGGCGCTGGCCGACCAGGATCAGCAGACCACGGCGGGAGTGGTGGTCGTGCTTGTGCTGCTTGAGGTGCTCGGTCAGGTCCGAGATGCGGCGGGACAGCATCGCGACCTGGACCTCGGGGGAGCCGGTGTCGCCCTCCTTGGTGCCGAACTCGGCCATGATCTGCTTCTTGACGGCGGCGTCGAGAGCCACGCGGATCTCCTCAGTAGTGTTCGTGCGCCCGCGAGTGCCCCTGGTCTTGTTCTCAGGGGAAGCTTCCGTGACTCGCCGGGCGAAGGTCCGATGGGCGCAGCTTCCAGAAGTTTCCGAGTGGCCTCGGGTTTCCGGAAGCGCGTACACAAACGGCCGTCACACAGCGTACCAGCTCACTGGAGCACCCCGTGATCCGGTTCCTACTTGCTGGTGAGGGAGCGGACGGTCGAGAAGACGTCGAGGACGGCGAGGCAGAGCGGAACGAGGGAGAGCAGGACGAATGCCTCGGCCAGATCGAGGAGACGGCCCCAGAACGGCGAGAGGCCCTTCTTCGGGATGATCAGGCCGATCGCGGTGATCAGCGCGGCCCCGGCGGCGACGGAGGCGGTGAGCCAGATCGTGCGGATGTCCAGCCCGCCCCGGTCCCCGTACATGAGGAGGTCCTTGACCAGGTCGGCCGGCGGGTTGAGGGAGAGGCCGAGGACGAGCAGGGCGATGGCGGCGATTCCGGCGACGAGGACGCAGACGACCTGCGAGGTGTAGCGGAAGAGGCGGGCGCGCAGCAGCATCGCGAGGCCGGCGGTGAGGGCGAGGAGCTGGCCCCAGACGTTTCCGGCGAAGCCGAGGACGGCCGCCGAGCCGACGAGGACGGCCGCGCAGCCGCCGACCAGCCCGAGGAGCATCTCGTGGCCGCGGCGTGCCTGCAGGGCGATGCGCTCGCCGTCGACGGGCTGCGCCTCCTCGCCCTGCTGCGGGTCGACCGAGAACTCGTCCTCGGCGGCGCTGCGCGGGGCGGCGTAGCCGATGGGGAGTCGGGCGAAGCGGGCGGAGAGGCCGGGCAGGAAGGCGACGAGGCCGAGGGCGACGGGGGCGCAGACGGCGGCGGCCTCGGTGGCGGTGGCCTCGGTGAGGATCACCAGGAAGGTGGCGAGGGTACCGATGCCGGCGAGGAAGGTGGCGGCGACGAAGGGGGCGTCACCGCTGGGGGTGAGTGCGACGAGGGCGACGGAGGCCACGAGGACGGTGACGGAGCCGAGGAGGAACTGCAGGCGGCCGGGGCCCTGGCCGGCGTCGGCGGCGATGATGCCGGAGCCGGCTATGAGGAGCAGGGGGAGCGCGCCGAGCCCGAGGGCGACGGCGGTCGCCCGGTCGGCGTAGACGCGGGCGCGAACGCCGGCGAAGGCGGTGAGGAGGATTCCCGCGGCGCCCGCGATGACCCCGGGGAGGCCGTGCATGTCGTGGCGGACCGGATCGGCGAACCAGAGGACGAATCCCATGAGGACGAGCAGCAGGACGCCGCCGAGGAGGCCGGCGCCGCGCAGCAGGTCGTCGCTCCACAGGTGCCGGTCGCGGGTGACGGCGGAGGCGACGGCGTCGGAGACGTCGTCGTAGACGGCCGGCGGAAGGGACTGCGCGAAGGGGCGGAGGGAGAGCACTTCGCCGTCGAGGACCTGTTGGGCGGCGAGGGTGCGGGCGCCGTCGAGGACGGATCCGTCGCGGCGGACCAGGTGGTAGCCGGTCGGGGTGCCGGGGTCCTGGGTCTGTCCGGTGAGGCGCAGGATCTCCGGGTAGACGTCGGCGACGGCGATGTCCTCCGGGAGCGCGACGTCGATGCGGCTGTCCGGCGCCACGACGGTGACGCGGCAGAAGCCGGTCGCTGCGGTCGTACTCACGTGTCTGGACCCCCTGATTCGCGGTTGCGCACGATGCGCGCGCCACCCTACCGGGGACCGGTGGAGGGGGCTGCAAGTAGGATCGCCGTCCCATGGGGGAAGTCCGCGCGCTCGGCTGCCGACAGGGGTGCCGTGCGGAAGCTCCCGCCACGAGCCCGCCTCCAACGAGGGATTGATGCGCCGGTGAGCCAGATCGTCGTCAAACGCCCGCCGAGGTCCCTTCCTCCGGAAGTGCCCGGTGAGGAACTGGTCCTGGAGTCCCCGCCGGAACTCCCGCGGGGACAGCAGGAGTCGGCGTTGATGCAACTCCTGCCGATGCTCGGCATGGGTTCGTCGGTGGTCTTCTTCTTCATGACCCCGTCTCCGATCATGCGGATCATGGGCACGCTCATGCTGGCGTCGACGGTCGCGATGGCCGTCGCCCAGTTCGTGAGGTTCCGGCGCGGTACGCAGGGGCAAATGACCGATGTCCGCCGCGACTACCTCAAATACCTTGCGCAGACCCGGCGTACGGTCCGTCGGACGGCGCGCAAGCAGCGGGACGCCCAGCTGTACCTGCACCCGGCGCCCGAGCAGTTGTGGTCGGTGGTGGCCGAGGGGTCCCGGGTGTGGGAACGCCGAGTCGGCGACCACGACTTCGGACAGGTGCGGATCGGACTCGGTGCGCAGCAGTTGGCGACGCCGCTGGTGGCGCCGGACACGGCACCGGTGGACGAGTTGGAGCCGCTGTGCGCGGGGGCGATGCAGCAGTTCCTCGCGGTGCACGGGACCTTGGACGGACTGCCGATGGCGGTCTCGATGCGGGCGTTCTACCACGTGACGGTGTCCGGTGAGCCGGAGGCGGCGCAGGCGGCGGCACGGGCCCTGGTGGCGCAGCTGGTGACGCTGCACTCGCCCGAGGACCTGATGCTCGCCGTGGTGGCGGCGCGCTCGGCGCAGGAACGCTGGGACTGGACGAAGTGGCTGCCGCACGCCCAGGTTCCGGGTCAGGTGGACGGTGCGGGCAGCAAGCGGTTGTTCGGCGACGACCTCACCGAGCTGGAGCAGTCGGTGAGGTCGAAGCTGGACGGGCGCCCCCGGTTCTCCCGGGACAACCAGCCGGTGCTCGACCAGCCGCACATGGTGGTGGTGCTGGATTCCGATTCGGTGCGCGGCGGTCTGGTGCCGCCGGACTCGCTGCTCGCGACGCCGGAGGGCCTGCAGGGCGTGACGATCGTGGAGGTCGTCTCCGGTGAGCTCGACGAGCCGCGCGGTGGTCTCTCGGTGGTGGTGCGGCCGGGCCGGCTGCGGCTGGAGTCGGGCGCCGGCTTCGCGTACGAGGGGACGCCGGACGGAATGTCGCTGCCGGCGGCCGAGGCGCTGGCCCGACAGTTGGCGCCGTTGCGGACGGGCGGTGGTGACGACGACGAACCGCTGCTCGCGAACCTGGACTTCACGGATCTGCTGAACCTGGGCGACGCGGCCTCGGTGGACGTGGCCCGGACCTGGCGGCCCCGCTCGGTGGCCGAGCGGCTGAGGGTGCCGATCGGTGTGGGCGAGGACGGCCAGCCGGTCATGCTGGACCTGAAGGAGGCCGCGCAGGAGGGCATGGGCCCGCACGGCCTGTGCGTCGGCGCGACGGGTTCCGGAAAGTCGGAACTGCTGCGGACGCTGGTGCTGGGACTGGCGGTGACCCACTCGTCGGAGACGCTGAACTTCGTCCTCGCCGACTTCAAGGGCGGTGCGACCTTCGCGGGCATGTCCCAGATGCCGCACGTGGCGGCGGTCATCACCAACCTGGCGGACGACCTGACGCTGGTCGACCGGATGGGCGACGCGATCCGCGGCGAGCTCCAGCGTCGCCAGGAGCTGCTGCGCTCGGCGGGCAACTACGCGAACATCCACGACTACGAGAAGGCGCGGGCGGCGGGTGCTCCGCTGGAGCCGCTGGCCTCGCTGGTCCTGGTGATCGACGAGTTCTCCGAGCTCCTCACCGCCAAGCCCGACTTCATCGACATGTTCATCCAGATCGGCCGCATCGGCCGTTCCCTGGGCGTGCACCTGTTGCTCGCTTCGCAGCGCCTGGAGGAGGGGAAGCTGCGCGGCCTGGACACGTACCTCTCGTACCGGATCGGTCTGCGGACCTTCTCGGCCGCGGAGTCGCGGACGGCGCTCGGCGTGCCGGACGCCTACCACCTGCCGTCGGTGCCGGGTTCGGGATATCTGAAGTTCGGCACGGACGAGATGACCCGCTTCAAGGCGGCGTACGTGTCGGGGACGTACCGGACGGGCGGACCACGGCTGGAGATCGGGCAGTTGCCGGTGGAGCGGCGGCCCGCGCTGTTCACCGCGGCGCCGGTGCCCGTGGTGTACGCGGCCCCGGACCCGGCGTACCTGACGGCGCGGCGCGAGGAGGAGGACGACGCCCTCGCGGACACGGTCCTCGACGTGATCGTGCGTCGTCTGGAGGGGCAGGGGGTGCCGGCGCACCAGGTGTGGCTGCCGCCGCTCGACCAGGCGCCCTCGCTCGACCAGCTGCTTCCCGGTCTGGCGCAGACCGCGGACCGGGGGCTCACGGCGACGGAGTACACGCGTCAGGGCGGGCTGACGGTGCCGCTCGGGCTGATCGACAAGCCGTTCGAACAGCGGCGCGAGGTGCTGTACCGGGACTTCTCCGGTGCGGCCGGTCACATGATGGTGGTCGGCGGTCCGCAGTCCGGCAAGTCGACCATGATGCGGACGCTGATCTCTTCGTTCGCGCTCACGCACACGCCGGCCGAGGTGCAGTTCTACTGCCTGGACTTCGGCGGCGGGGGCCTCGTGTCGCTGGCCGACCTGCCGCACGTCGGCGGGGTGGCCTCGCGGCTCGACCCCGAGCGGGTGCGACGGACGGTCGCGGAGGTGATGGGGGTGCTCAACCGGCGGGAGGAGTTCTTCCGCTCGCACTCCATCGACTCGATCGCGACCTACCGGCGCAAGCGTGCCGCGGGCGAACTGCCGGGCGAGGCCTGGGGTGACGTCTTCCTGGTCGTGGACGGCTGGGGTGGCTTCCGCAACGACTACGACGTGCTGGAGCCGATCGTCGCGGACATCGCCGCGCGGGGTCTGGGCTACGGCATCCACGTGGTGATCACCGCGGCCCGCTACATGGAGGTGCGGGCGGCGCTCAAGGACCAGATGCTGGGCCGGCTCGAACTGCGGCTCGGCGACGTCATGGACTCGGAGTTCGACCGGAAGGTCGCGGCGAACGTGCCGACCGGTGTGCCGGGCCGCGGACAGGTGCCGGAGAAGCTGCACTTCATGGGTGCACTGCCGAGGATCGACGGGTCGAGTGCGGCGGCCGACCTGGCGGAGGGCACGGCGGCGTTCGTGCGGTCGGTGAAGGCCGCGTGGTCCGGGGCACCGGCCCCGGCGGTGCGGCTGCTGCCGCGCAAGCTGCCGGCGGAGCAGCTCCCGAAGGGCTTCGAGTACCCGCAGCACGGCATCGCGATCGGCATCGACGAGACGAACCTGGAGCCGGTCTTCGTCGATTTCGAGTCGGATCCGTTCTTCCTGGTCTTCGGCGAGAGCGAATCCGGCAAGACGGCACTGCTGCGGTTGATCGCCAAGCAGTTGTGCGAGCGGTACTCGCCGGATCAGGCGCGGATCGTGGTGGGCGACTACCGACGGACGATGTTGGAGGCGGTGGCGCCCTCGCACCTCCTGGAGTACGCGCCGATGGCCTCGGCCATGCAGATGCACATGGACGCGATCAACACGGTGATGACGAAGCGGGCGCCGAAGCCCGACATCACACCACAGCAGCTGCGGGACCGCAGTTGGTGGACGGGGCCGCAACTCTTCGTGCTGGTCGATGACTTCGAACTGGTGGCGACCAACTCGGGCAATCCGCTGGCGGTCCTGGTGGAGAACCTGCCGTTCGCACGGGACGTCGGCATCCGGTTCATCGTGGCGCGCAACCAGGCCGGGGCCTCCCGGGCCATGTACGAGCCGTTCATGCAGCGGATGCGGGAGTTGGGCGCACAGGGCGTGGTCCTCTCCGGCGATCCGCAGGAGGGCGACATCCTGGGCAGCGTCCGGGCGCGGCCGATGCCTCCGGGGCGGGGCACGTTCGTGTCCCGGAAGCGTGGTGCTCCGCTGGTCCAGTTGGGCTGGCTGCCCGAACAACACTGAGCGGAGCGTTCCCTCCCACTACTGTGGGAGGGAACGCCGTACCACCGCGAAGGGAACGCGCCGATGAGCGACGCACACGACAGCACGGCCGACGGCCCTTCGGAGGGCGCCGTCGACGGCGCCCGCGCCGCCGAGCGGGAGCGCGAGAAGGAAGAGCTGTACGCGCTCGACATCTCCGGCGTCGCGTGGGAGGGCGCTCCCGGGACCAGCCCGGACGAGGAGCGGGTGGAGATCGCGCGGCTGCCCGGCGGCGCGGTGGCGATGCGCTCCTCCCTCGACAAGGAGACGGTGCTCCGGTACACGAAGGCGGAGTGGGACGCGTTCGTCCTGGGCGCCAGGGACGGCGAGTTCGACCTTCGCTGACCCGCGCCGGGCACGCGTGAGGGGGTGGCCCGCGGGACGGGCCACCCCCTCATGTGCGCCGGTGTCGACCCGGACGGCTCACATCATGCGGAACCGGGCGGCGTTGCCCCGGTCGGTGTCCTGGTAGCCGATGACCGACTCGTCGAGGAGCTGGGCGATGCGCGACAGGTCCTGGTTCATGCCGGCCATGTCGCGGGTCAGGCGGTCCTGGCTCTCGCGGTAGGCGATCTTCGCCTCGCCCTCCCAGTTGGAGGCGACGCGGTTGACCTCGGCCATGAGGTCGTCGAGCTTCTGGGTGAGGGTGCTGGAGGTCAGACGGACGTCGGCCGCCGCCTGCGTCACGGTGTCGTAATTGACCGCAGTGGTCATGATGATGACTCCTGGAGTGAGAGTGGCGCGGAGGGGTGGTCGAGCCGGACGGCTCAGGCCATGCCGAGGATGGCGCTCTGGCCGCTGGAGGTGTCGTCCATCCGTCGGAAGGAGCGCACGCGGTCCTCTTCCTCCTGCGTGAACCCGTCGGCGCTCATGCGCATGATCTCTTCGAGCTTGACGAGCTCGACGCGCATGTTGCGGAGACGCTGGTTCAGGTCGTTCTGGACCCGGTCGTACTCCTTGCTCGCAGCGCCCTGCCAGCCCGCCTGGATGCGGTCCACCACTCCGTTGAGGGAGGTGATGCGGGACTGGAGCTCGTCGGAGAAGTCCTGGATCCGGCCGGCGAGCTTGACTTGTTCGGCACTGGTTACGTTCAGGTCTTTCGACATCTTGCCCCTTCTTCCTTCGGTGACCGCGACGGACGGGCCGTCGGGCTTTCCGGTGGTGATGCGGACGGGAATCTTCTGATGCCGCCCCCGTGCTGGGGTCGCACTGGCGTGCCCCCAGCGGTCACTGTAGTCATTGGCGGCGGCAGTTCCAACTGCAAAGGGAGCCCTCGGCACTTGGTCGGTACGCGGGTCATCGGGCCCCCTTCCTGCGGCGGCTGTCGCGGATCACGGTGGCGGTCCCGGCGACCACGGCGACCAGGACGCCCCCGATTCCCAAGGCGTAGGTGGCCAGTCGTTCGGAGCGCTCCTGGGGGGTCTCCGACAGCGACAGGAGCGCCGGTTCGGGGGCCGGCGGCTTGGGCGGCCCCGGGTCCGGCACGGGTGAGGAGGGCGGCGTCCCGGGCTGGTCCGCGAGTGCCCGCACCGGGTCCACCACCCCCCAACCGACGTGGTTGTCACGTCCGTTGATCGAACGGACGGCGGTCTGCTCGATCCGGGTGACGATCTGGGCCGAAGTCCAGTCGCCGTGCTTGGCGCGGAGCAGGGCGGCGACCCCGGCGACGTACGGGGCGGAGAAACTGGTGCCGTTGTCGATGCACTGGCCGCCGCCGGGAACGGTGGAGACGATGTCGACGCCGGGGGCGGCGACGCCCACGAAGGTGCCGGACTGGGAGAACGCGGCGCGTTCGTTGTTCCGGTCGGAGGAGGCGACGGCGAGGACCCCGGGGAAGGCCGCCGGGTAGGTGTTCTTGAGGGCGCCGTCCATGCCGTCGTTGCCGGCGGAGGCGACCACGACGATTTCCTTGGCGATCGCCCGGGCCACGGCCTGGGCCATGGGCGAGTCGGGTCCCAGCGGCTGGGTGGTGTCCTGGGAGATGTTGATGACGTGCGCGCCCGCCTGGACGGCGTGGTCGATCGCCAGGGCCATGGTGTCGGACTTGCCGCTGTTCTTCTCGTCGTTCTGCCGGATCGGGATGATCGTGGCCTCGGGCGCGATGCCGACGAAACCGGTGCCCTTGCGGGGGCGGGCGGCGATGATGCCGGCGACCTTGGTGCCGTGGCCGACCTCGTCGACGGTTCCGTCGGTCTTGCCGCGCTGCGCGTCGCCGGCGGAGGGGTTCTCCTCGTCGGGCTTGAGGTAGTCCTTGCCCGCCTTGGCGTCGACGGCGGTGCGCAGTTGGGGATTGACGTCGTCGACACCGGTGTCGATGACGGCGACCCGGATGCCCTTGCCCTTGGTGTCCTGCCACAGTTCGTCGAGCAGGACCCGTTGGAGCGGCCAGGGGGTTCCCTCGATCTGCTTCTTCATGGGGAACGTGCACTGGCCGCTGCCGTCGAGGGCGGGACCGGAGGGATGCGGCGGGGCAGGGGCGGGGGCGGCGGCCGCGGCGGTCTCCACGGGGGCGGCGGCCGCGGCGGGCAGGGCGGCGAGCAGGCCCGCGGCGAGCAGGGCGGGCGTGCGGTACGTCGTCGTCATCGATGCCGCCTCCTCAGGAACCCTGCGGCTGACGTGCGCTGTTGGTGTCGAGGCGGGGGCCCTTCGACAGGAACTCCGACCACTCCATCGGGACGAGGACCGGCTGGACCTTCTCGTATCCGAGACGCTTCTGGGCATCGCTGGGTTCCGGCCGGTCGTCGGTCTGCTTCTGCTCTCCGGCTCCGATCTCGGAACGGGCCGAGTCGCTGTCGCCGTTGGCCTGCACGGCGTACCGCAGGCCGGTGTCGGTGACCAGGAAGAGCGAGCCGTCGGGCGTCTTCTGCCGGCCCTGGACCTGGGTGTACAGGAGGCCGGTGCCGGGGGTCACGTACGTGCTGGTGCCGCCGGTGCTGATGTCCGCGGGGTAGTCGGTGCCGGCCCAGGTGGTGAGGGTGGCGTTGCCCTTCTCGTCGACGGCGGTGAGGACGTTGCAGATGGTGTCGCGGGCACCCTCGCCGGTGGACGCGTTGATCTGGGTGGACTTCCGCGTCGGCCAGCGGACGCCGGCGTGGAAGACGGTGGGGTCCGGGACGAAGGCGGAGGCGTCGACGGCGGTGGCCTTGCCGTCCATGTCGAGGACGCCGGTCTGCGGGGCGTTGATGAGCAGCCAGGCGGTGAAGGGGGTGACGGGCTGGACCTTGCCGGCCAGCACGACGTAGTGCTGCGGCCCGGAACCGGTCTGGGCGAGCAGGACCATGCCGATCCGGTTCTCCGTGCCGCTGAGGGTGTTGCCGGGTATGTCGGCCGCGGCGCCGACCTCGCCGTCGATGTGCGGGAAGTCGATCTCGTCGCCGGTCCGCAGGGTGGCGAGCCAGTCGTCGGTGACGGCCTGCGGCTCCTTCCCGAGGCCGACGAGGGCGGTGAGGAGTCCGGGACGGTCGGCCTTCACCGGGTACTTGGTGCCGGTGTGGTCGACGAGGAACTGGGCCTTCCCGTGCTGCCCCCTGACGTACAGCACCTGTCCGTCCTTGAGCTGGTTGGCGCCCTCGGTCCGCCGGGCGTCGCGCTGGGCGAAGAGGAAGGTCGCCTTCTGGACGCTGGCGCCCTTGCCGCCGCCGGGCTGCTCGCAGACGGCCCAGCGCTTGGCCGTGCCCGCGTCCTCCGCGCCGGGCAGGCGATCGGGGGCGTACGGGATGCCGAGGATGGGGCCGCGGGGCGGCTTTCCCTCGTCGAGCTTCTTGTCCTCGACCTGGATGACCTGGAACTGGTCCGGGTTGAGGAGGAGTCGGGCGGAGGCGAGGTTGAGGACGGGGTGGAGCAGGGTCTTCTTGTCCTTGCCCGTGCCGGTCTCCAGGACGACGTAGCGGGTCGTCGACTGCTTGCCGACGATGACCCGGGTCCCGGGGGTGTCCCAGCCCTTGGGTGCGCTGGGCTTGAACATGCCCCAGGCGCCGAATCCCGCGACGACGAGGGCGGAGACGATCAGGCCGGGGAGGATCGCGCGGACCGGCTTCGGCGCCCCCTCCTCCGTGCCGGAGGGGGAGGGTTGGAGGAATGCCGCCACCGTGCGCTTCTTCGCAAAGGTGTACGCGTTGAGCTCGTCCCGCCGCGATGCCATGAGTCCCCATTCTCGTCAGGCGCGATCTCCGCACGGGGTCCCGGGGGTGTTGACACCCGGGCCCCGGCCTTCGGACCGGCCCCCTACTATGCCTGCTGTCCCGTGGGGTTCGAGGGGCGGGTAGGGTGATCCGGCCGCCAAAGCCCTGGCGGGCCAGGGTCATCGGGATGAATTGAGGGGGATTCTCCATCATGGCTTCCGCGAGGCGGAGGCGGCCCGCCGCAGCCGCTGCCTCCATACCCCCGCCCACGGGAACCGCCGCCTCGGTCGCACCGAGGCTTCAGGCACGTCCCGGACACTTCGGTTCGTTCCGATTGCAACAACTGGTGCTGATCGAGGTGGCAGCGGCCCTGCTGCTGCTCGCCTGGGTCGTGGAGCCGGTGTTGCTCGTGCCCGCGGGCGCGGTCGCCGTCGCGCTCGTCCTGCTCGCCGTGGTGCGCAGGCACCGGCGTTCGCTGCCCGAGTGGCTCGGCACCTTCCTCGCCCTGCGCGCCCGGTCACGCCGTGCTTCCTCGTTCACGGTGCCCGAGGGCACCGAGCCGGGGCTGGCCCCGCTCGTCGAGTGCGATCCGGCGCTCCGGACCCATGCGTACAGCGACCGCGAACGACGTCCGGTCGGGATGGTCGGTGACGGCACCTTCCTCACCGCGGTGCTGCGGGTCGAATCGGACGGTACGGCGCTGCGCGCGGATCGCGCGGCGAAGCCGCTGCCCGTCGGGCTGGTCCGGGACGCGCTGAGCGTCGACGGGATCCGGCTGGAGTCGGCACAGATCGTGCAGCACACCCAGCCGGCGCCCGCACCACACCTGCCCGCCCAGTCGATGGCGGCCCGCAACTACGGCCCGCTGCAGGCGCAGACGGGTTCGCCCGCGGTGCGGATCACCTGGATCGCGCTCAAGCTCGACCCCGAACTCTGCTCGGAGGCGGTCGCCGCACGTGGCGGTGGTCTCGTCGGCGCCCAGAAGTGCGTCGTGCGGGCGGCCGACCAGCTGGCGAGCCGGCTCGCGGGGGCCGGGTTCCGGGCGAGCGTCCTGACCGAGCAGGAGCTGACCTCGGCGCTCGCCACGTCGAGCTGCGCCAGCCCGATGGCGATCGCGCAGGCGGGGCGCGGACGGGCGCAGGGGCGTCGGACCCAGGAGACGGCCCGGACCTGGCGGGTGGACGACCGGCGACACACGACGTACTGGGTCGGGCGCTGGCCGCAGTTGGGCGGCCGGAACGGCGGCGCCGGTGCGTCGATGCCGCAGCTGGTGGCACTGCTGACTTCGCTGCCCGCGCTCGCGACGACGTTCAGCCTGACGCTGAGCGGTGGGGACCGGCAGGAGGTGACGGTGACCGGACACGTGCGGATCACGGGGCGCAGCGACGAGGAACTGGTGGGTGCGCGGCACGAACTGGAGCGCGCGGCACGCGGGGTGAGGACCGGGCTCGTCCGGCTGGACCGGGAGCAGGTGCCCGGCGTCCTCGCCACGCTGCCGTTGGGAGGTGCGCGCTGATGTCCACGTCCGCCTTCGACGCCTCCCGGACCACCGGCGGCGCGCCCCGACGGTCGGGGCGGAGTGCGCGCCCCCGGTTCGGCTTCGGGCTCGTCGGACCGCGCCGCGACCGTCACTCCGTGCCCGTCGAACAACTCGACGCACTGGCACTGCCGGTGGGCGACGACGGTGTGGTGATCGGCGTCGATGCCGAGGGCCGGCCGGCGGTCCTCGGCATCAACCGGCCCGTCCCGTACGACGTGACCCTGATCGGCGGTCTGTGGACCGCCCAGGTGCTGGCCCTGCGGGTCGCCGCGACGGGCGCCCGGGTGGCGGTCGAGACCGGGCGGGCACCGGGCTGGACCTCCCTCGCGCAGGCAGCGGGCGGCGGGCAGCCGTGCATCACCCTGCACGACGTGGGGCGGGTGCCGCCGCAGGGCGCATCGGCGGGCAGTCCGGTGGTCGTGGTGCGCGACTGCGGCATGCGACCACCGCGCGGCCGTGTGGTCTCGGCGCCCTGGCAGTCGGTCGTGACGCTGCTGCCGTACCTGAGTCCGGCCGCACCGCGCCTCCTGGAGAAGTCCTCCCTGGTGGGAATCCAGCGGGTGTCGCCCGACGAGGCGGAGCAGATCGGTCGCATCATGAGCCTGCCGCGCCAGGAGTACGAAGCGCTGTCCACGCTCGCGGACGGAGTGACCCTCTGGTGCACGCCGAGCGACCGCCAGTTCGTGATGACGCAGGCGACGGACGCCGAGACCGGATTGTTGGGCAGCGCCCGCCGGATGGACTGAGCGGGGACCGAAGCACGCAATTCACCCTGGTGCGTCCCTTTTTGCACTGTTTGGAATGGTGGGGGTCCTCACGCTGCGGCACGACCGGGTCACTTGGGGGTCCGGCCGGTGCGCAGTGACGGGCGGGGAGGGCTCGTCGGGCATGTCCGGGGGTGGCCCGCGGCGATTAGGGTGGAAGGGCCCCGCCCAGCACGGCACAAGGGTGCTCGACCACACCAGGAGGCAAAAGTGAACGGCGATCGTGACGAGATCCACGGGGGTTGGAATCCGCCCGCCGACGATCAGTCCGACGCGGATCCTGCCGAGATGACGGGTGAGTTCACCATCGACTACACCCCGCCCGCCTGGTACACGCAGAACGCGTCGGGCGGTACGGAGGCGGGCGGTGCCACTCCCCCGCCGCCGAGCGGAGCGCCGGTCGCCGTACCGGGCCTCCCCGCGGGCAGCGGTTTCGAGCCCGGCTGGAACATCGCACCGCCGGCCCCTCCGACGGCGGGCGCCGCCGCTCCCCAGGCGGCGGTCCCCCAGGCAGCGGTTCCGCCCGCGCCCCCTACTCCCGCGGCCCCCGGGCCCGTTGCTCCTGCTCCCGCTCCGCCCGCGGTCACGCCCGGAGCACCGGTTCCGGGTCAGCCGGTGGGCGGTCCGCCACCCGCCGACGTGCCGCCCGCCCCCGCTCCGGCACCGGAGATGCCCCCGGCCGGGCCCCCGTTCGGCGGCGGCGACATCGAGAGCGGCGCCACCATGCGCTTCTCCCCCGTCGCCCTCCAGCGCGAGATCGCGGCGCGTTCTGCGGAGCAGACGACGGATGCGACGGATCCCGCCGGATCCGCACCGGACACCGCCGGAGGAACGGAAGCCGGGCAGGACGACGGCGCGGGGGACACCGGGGACCCGGCGTCCGCAGAGGACACGAACGACGCTCCTGCAGGGGGCACTTCGGGGGAGGGCGCCCTCCCCGAGGGCATTTCCGCGGAGTCCGGCATCACGCCGGTCGCCGGTGCGGCGGACGGCAGTGCGGCCCATGGCAGTGCGGCGGACGGCGGAGCCACGACCGCCCCCTCCACCGCCCTGCCCCCCGCCGATGACGACACCGCGGGACCGCAGGACGAACCGTCCGCGCCCGCCGCGGCGACGGGCACCGCGCCGACCCCGGAGGCCGCGGTCGCGCCGGGGGCGGACGTCATGGGCGGAGCGGCCGGGGCCGCTTCCGGAGCCACTCACTCCACTCCTGCGCACCCGACCGGCAGCACACCACAGGACGCCGGCCCGCAAGACGCCGGTCCGCAGGACGTCACCGCACAGGGCGCCAGCGGCGCTCCGGGGCCCTTCCCCGGTGTCCAGCCCGCTGCGCCCGCGCCGCAGGCCGGGGCCGGGGCCGGGTTGCCCCCACTGCCCCCGGCGTTCCAGCCGGCCGCTCCGGAACCCGCGCAACAGTGGTCGGCCCCGGGCCCCCCGCCGGTACCGCCGCCCGCCGCGCCGATGCCGCAACAGGGCGCTTGGACGACGCCGGCGGCGCCCGCAGCCGGCCCCGTGCCCCCACAGGCCGCCGGCGCCTACGGCTATCCGCAGGCCCCGCAGGGCCCGGCGCCTCAGGACGGGTACGGCTTCCCCCGTCCCGGGACGCCTCCGCAACAGCCCGGATACGGCTACCCGCAGCAGCCCGGGCCTCCCGGTGGCCTGCCCCCGCAGGCTCCGGCCGGATACGGCTACCCGCACCCCGGAGCCGTGCCCCCACAGGTCCCCCAGCCCGGAGCCGTGCCCCCGCAGGTCCCCCAGCCGCCGCAGGACGGACAGCCGCCCGTCGATCCGCGGACCGGGGCCGCCTGGCCCTCGCCCGTGACCCACGACCAGCGGGAGCGTTCCGTGCCCGGCGCGCCGCTGGGCTACAACGCGGCCGTGGAGCTCTCCTCCGACCGGCTGCTGCGCAACAACAAGCAGAAGCCCAAGTCGAGCCGGAACCCCGGAGCCGCCAGCCGCTTCAAGCTCGGCGGCCGGAGGGAGGAGGCGGAGCGGCAGCGCAAGCTGGAGCTGATCCGGACACCGGTCCTCTCCTGCTACCGGATCGCCGTCATCTCCCTCAAGGGCGGCGTCGGCAAGACCACGACGACCACCGCACTCGGTGCGACGCTGGCCACCGAGCGGCAGGACAAGATCCTGGCGATCGACGCGAACCCGGACGCGGGCACGCTCGGCCGCCGGGTGCGGCGCGAGACCGGGGCGACCATCCGCGACCTGGTACAGGCGATCCCGTACCTCCACTCGTACATGGACATCCGCCGGTTCACCTCGCAGGCGCCGTCCGGTCTGGAGATCCTCGCCAACGACGTGGATCCGGCCGTCTCGACGACCTTCAACGACGAGGACTACCGACGGGCGATCGACGTCCTCGGCAAGCAGTACCCGATCATCCTGACCGACTCGGGCACGGGCCTGCTGTACAGCGCCATGCGCGGGGTCCTGGACCTCGCCGATCAGCTGATCATCATCTCCACGCCGTCCGTGGACGGTGCCTCCAGCGCCTCGACGACGCTGGACTGGCTCTCTGCGCACGGTTACGCGGATCTGGTGCAGCGCTCGATCACGGTCATCTCCGGGGTCCGCGAGACCGGAAAGATGATCAAGGTCGAGGACATCGTGCAGCACTTCCAGACCCGTTGCCGCGGTGTCGTGGTGGTGCCCTTCGACGAGCACCTGGCGGCCGGCGCCGAGGTGGACCTCGACATGATGCGGCCGAAGACCCGGGAGGCGTACTTCCACCTCTCCGCAATGGTGGCCGAGGACTTCGTCCGGGCCCAACAGGCACAGGGGCTTTGGACCGGTGACGGTCAGGGCGCGGCACCGCCGCACATGGCCCCGCCGATGCCGGGTCAGCCGGGTCCGGGGCACCCCGCACCCGGCCAGATGCCCGGACAACCGATGCCCGGCCAACCGGGCCCCATGCCCGGACAGTACGCACCCGGCCAACCCGCCCCCGGACAGCCCTACGGAGCACACCCCGGACAACCCGGCACACCGCAGTACGGACAACCGGGCGTGCCGCAGTCCTGGCAGCAGCCGCAGGACGCGGGCGAGTCGCAGCCGGGACGGCCGCTTCCTCCGCAGACGGAGCCGCAGCATCCCGGACAGGCACCGCCAGCGCCTCAGCAGTAGGGCGTCACCGGCTTAGACCAATGGGGCCCCGTATCGGTTCACCGATACGGGGCCTCTTGGCGTTCCCGCAGCGCAGAAGGGGTTTGAGCGATCGTTGACGACGGCAGACCACCGCTGATACACCTTCGCTCCATCCATCGCCAGCCCAGGATCCACGACAAGAACTCCGACGCGAGGACAACGTCTCATGATCATGGTCACGAAGGTCCCGCCCCGTTCCCCCGCCACCCGCAGGGCCTTGCGGTCGGTGCTCGTCGCCGGCATCGTCGCCGGCTCCCTCGCCGCCTCCCCCGCCGCGGCGCAGGCCGAGGACGAGAAGGGCGGCGGCACCACCCTCACCGTGGCGGTCTCGCAGAGCATCGACTCGCTGAGCCCGTTCCTGGCACAGCGGCTCACGTCGACCAGCATCCACCGGTTGGCGTACGAGTACCTCACGAACTACGACCCGAAGGACGCCCACACGGTGCCGGGCCTGGCGACCGCCTGGACGGCCTCCCCGGACAAGTTGACGTGGACGTACACGATCCGCGAGGACTCGACGTGGTCGGACGGACGACGGGCCACCGCCGAGGACGCGGCCTGGACCTTCCACACGATGATGAACGACCCGAACGCGGCCACCGCCAACGGCAGCTTCACGGCCAACTTCGCGGAGGTCACCGCGACCGACCCGCGGACGCTGGTCATCCGGCTGAAGAAGCCCCAGGCGACGATGACGGCGCTGGACGTGCCGATCGTGCCGAAGCACGTCTGGGAGAAGGTCACCGACTTCTCGACGTTCAACAACGACAAGGCGTTCCCGATCGTCGGCAACGGCCCCTTCGTCATCACGGACTTCAAGGTCGACCAGTACGTCAAGCTCAAGCCCAACAAGACGTTCTGGCGGGGCGCGCCCCGGTTCGACGAGTTGGTCTTCAAGTACTACAAGGACGGGGACGCCGCCGTCGCGGCCCTGCAGAAGGGCGAGGTGTCCTTCGTGCCGAACCTGACGCCCGCTCAGGCAGCGGCGCTGAAGGCCCAACCGAACATCAAGGTCAACGACGCCCCCGGCCGGCGCTTCTACGCCCTCGCCACCAACCCCGGAGCGAAGGCCCGGGACGGCAGGACCTTCGGCAACGGCCACCGGGCGCTGCTGGACCCGGAGGTCCGCAAGGCCTTGTTCCTCTCCGTCGACCGCGCGACGCTCGTCGACAAGGTCTTCCAGGGCCACGCCGTCGAGGGAGAGGGGTACGTCCCGCCGCGCTTCGGCTCGTACTTCTGGAAGCCGGCGCCCGGACAGGAGCGGGCCTACGACCCGGCCCGGGCGGCGCAGGTCCTCGACGCGGCCGGCTACGAGAAGGACGCCGCCGGCAAGCGGGTCGGCAAGGACGGCGTGCCCCTGGACTTCCGCATCCTCTGCCATGCCACCGACCCGAACGACAAGGCCGTCGGGAAGTACCTGCAGGAATGGTGGGGGAAGCTCGGCATCGGCCTGGAAGTGGAGTGCCTGGACAGCGTCTCCGACCCCTGGGCCAAGGGGGACTACGACCTGGCGTTCGACGGCTGGTCGGTCAATCCCGACCCGGACTACGTCCTCTCCATCCACACCTGCGGCGCGCTCCCGGCCACGCCGAAGGACTCCGGCGCCACCGACAACTTCATCTGCGACCGGGAGTTCGACGGGCTCTACGCACAGCAGGCGGTGGAGTACGACGCCGCCAAGCGGGCGGACCTGGTGAAGCGGATGCAGTCCCGGCTCTACGACACGGGGTACATGAACGTCATGGCCTACCCGAACGCCCTGGAGGCGTACCGCACGGACCAGATCGGGTCCATCACGACCATGCCCGAGGCCGCCGGGAACCTGTGGGGGCAGGACGGCTACTGGAGTTGGTGGTCGGCCGTGCCCGCCGCGCGGGCCGCGCAGACCGACGGGGCCCCGTCCACCGGGGTGATCGTCGGCATCGGTGCGACCGTGGTGGTCGCGGTCGGGCTCGGCACCCTGCTCGGGCTGCGCCGCCGTGCCACCGCCGACGACCGCGAGTAGCGCATGACGACGGCAAGCACTCCCGCCGACGCGGCGCGGGTCGAGCAGGCCCGCGCCGCGGACGGCGCGCTCCGCACCGGTTCCTCCTCCGGCTATCTCCGCCATGCGGCGGGGAAGCTGGGTGGCGCGCTCGTCTCGCTCCTCGCGGTGCTGGTCACCAGCTTCTTCCTGTTCCGGATCGTTCCCGGCGACCCGGTGAAGGCGATGACCCACGGCGCCCCCACCTCGGCCGAACAACTCGCGACGCTGAGACACCAGTTCGGCCTCGACCTACCGCTGTGGCAGCAGTTCACCGACTACTGCGCCAAGGCGCTGAGCGGCGATCTCGGCACTTCCTTCCAGTTCCGCTCCCCGGTCGGGGAGTTGATCGCGGCAAAACTGCCGGCGACGCTCCTGCTCACCGGGGTCGCCGTGGTGATCTACTCGGCGCTCGGGCTGTGGCTCGGCACCCGTTCGGCCTGGCGGCACGGCGGTCTCGGCGACAAGCTGAACACCGGCATCGCGCTGACCCTGTGGTCGGTGCCCTCCTTCTGGCTCGGGCTGCTGCTCATCATCGTCTTCTCGGTCGGCGCGGGCCCGGTGCCGGGGCTCTTCCCGACCGGCGGAATGGAGTCCGGGACGGGCGAGACCGGCCTCGCACACGTCCTCGACGTCGGCCACCACCTGGTCCTGCCCGTCGTCACGCTGGTCGCGGTCGGCTACGCGCAGACCCTGCTGGTGATGCGCTCCTCGCTCCTCGACGAAATGGGCAGCGACTACCTGACGACGGCGCGGGCGAAGGGACTGCGCGACGACCTCGTGCGGCGCCGGCACGCGGTGCCGAACGCGCTCCTGCCCACCCTCACCATGGTCTTCATCAACCTGGGCCACGTGGCGGCCGGTTCGATCCTGGTGGAGACGGTGTTCTCCTGGCCCGGGCTCGGCGGGCTCTTCTACCAGGCGCTGAGCGTGCCCGACCTTCCGCTGGTGCAAGGGCTGTTCGTGGTCTTCGCCGGAGCCATGATCCTGATGAACCTGATCGCCGACCTGCTCTATCCGCTGCTCGACCCCCGGGTGGGCCGATGACATCCCTCACCTGGGAGCGCCGCAGGGAATCGGCCGCCCGCTTCTGGAAGCAGTACCGCACCCACCGGGCAGGACTGTACGGCCTCGTGGGACTCGCCCTGATCGCCCTGATCGCGCTCGCGGCCCCGCTGCTCGTCGGCGCGGACGTGCAGTCCGTGACGGCGGCACCGGGCACCGCCCTGGAACCGCCGAGCGCGGAGTTCCCCCTCGGCACCGACCAGTTCGGGCGCCCCCTGCTCGGCCTGCTGGTCTGGGGGGCACGGATCTCACTGCTCGTCGGCCTGCTCGCGGCGGCTCTCTCCGTCGCGATCGGAACGCTGGTGGGCATCCTCGCGGGGCACTACGGCGGCTGGCTCTCGACCGCCGTCATGCGGATCACCGACTGGTTCCTGGTGATGCCCACCCTGGTCCTCGCGATCGTGCTCGCCACGGTGATGTCCCGGTCGATGTGGACGGTGGTGCTGGCGATCGGCGTGACCTCGTGGCCGACCACGGCCCGCCTGGTGCGGGCGCAGACGATCGCGGTGGAATCCCGCCCGTACATCGAGCGGGCGACGGCGCTGGGCGGCGGCCACCGGCACGTGATGACCCGGCACGTGCTGCCGAACGTGACGCCACTGGTGCTCGCGCAGACCACGCTCGGCATCTCGACCGCGATCCTCACCGAGGCGACCCTCGCCTTCCTCGGCCTCGGTGACCCGACGGTGGTGTCCTGGGGCGGCATGCTCCAGGACGCCCGGGAGGCGGGCGCCGTCTCCTCCGGGCACTGGTGGTACCTGGCCCCGCCCGGGATCGCGATCGCCCTGGTCGCGCTCGCCTTCACGCTGTGCGGGCGCGCGGTGGAGTCCGTGCTCAATCCGAAGCTGGGGGTGGGGCGATGAGCCTGCTGGAAGTACGGGACCTGAGGGTGACCTACGGGTCGGGTGCGGACGCCGTGCCCGCCGTGCGCGGGGTCGACCTGACCCTGGAGCCGGGCACCAAGCTGGGCGTGGCCGGCGAATCGGGCTGCGGCAAGTCCACCCTCGCGCTCGCGCTGCTGCGGCTGCTCCCCGCCTCGGCGCGGATCGAGGGCGAGATCCGGCTCGACGGCGACGACGTGCTGACCATGTCCTGGGGACGGCTCCGGGCCGTGCGCTGGGCGGGGGCCTCGATCGTCTTCCAGGGCGCGATGCACTCGTTGAACGCGGTGCAGCGGATCGGCGAGCAGATCGCAGAGCCGCTGCTCGTGCACGGCCGGGCGACCCCGGCGGCGGCCCGTGGACGGGTCGCCGAACTACTCGAACACGTCGGTCTCCCGGCGGCCCGCGCCGCGGCCCATCCGCACGAGCTGTCCGGCGGGCAGCGGCAGCGGGTCATGATCGCCATGGCGCTCGCCTGCGACCCCCGGCTGATCATCGCGGACGAGCCGACGACCGCGCTGGACGTGATGGTCCAGGCGCAGATCCTGCGGCTGATCGAGCTCCTCGTCGCCGAGCAGTCCATCGGCCTGCTGATGATCAGCCATGACCTGGCGGTCCTCGCCGACACCTGCGACCGGCTGGCCGTGATGTACGCGGGCCGGATCGTCGAGGAGGGACCGGCGCGGGCCGTCCACGAGGCGGCTGCGCACCCCTACGGGCGGGCGCTGTCCTCGGCCTTCCCACGCATCGGGGACCCGGCGTCCCGGCGGGCGCCGCGCGGTCTGCCGGGCGATCCTCCGGACCCCGCCGCCCTGCCCGGCGGCTGTGCCTTCCACCCGCGCTGCCCGGTGGCGGTGGACGGCTGCACGGAGTCGGACCAGCAACTGCGGGAGGCCGGGGCGGGCCACCGGGTCGCCTGCATCCACGTGGGGAGCACGCCGTGAACACCCATGCCCCTGCCCGCCCGCTCCTCTCGGCGCGCGGACTGCACGTCTCCTTCCCGGGCCGGCGGGGCGCACCGCCCGCGCGCGCGGTGGACGGCGTGGATTTGGACGTCGGGGCCGGCGAGATCGTGGCGCTGGTCGGCGAGTCGGGCTGCGGCAAGACGACGCTGGCCCGTTCCCTGCTCGGTCTGGTCCGCCCCACGTCGGGGACGGTCTCCTTCGACGGGCAGCCGCTCGCCCGCTCCTCCGGGGCCCTCAAGGCCTTCCGGAAGCGGGCGCAGCTGGTCCTCCAGGACCCGAGCGGTTCGCTGAACCCGCGGCACACCGTGTACGACGCGGTGGCGGAGGGACTGCGGATCCACCGGTACGAGGGGGACGAGCGGGCGGCCGTCGCCGGCGCCCTGGCACGCGCGGGACTGCGACCGGCGGAGCGGTTCTTCCTCCGCTATCCGCACGAGCTGTCCGGGGGACAGCGGCAGCGGGTGGTCATCGCGGGCGCGCTCGTCCTGGAGCCCGAACTGCTCGTCGCCGACGAGCCGGTGGCGTCCTTGGACGCGTCCGTGCGCGGCGAGATCCTGGCGCTGCTGTTGCGGCTCCGCGACGAACTGGGCCTGTCGGCACTGGTGGTGACGCACGATCTGGGCTTGGCGTGGAACATCGCGGATCGGGTGGCGGTGATGTACCTGGGCAGGGTGGTGGAGATCGGCCCGGTGGAGTCCGTACTGATGCAGCCCCGACACCCTTACACCCGTGCGCTGTTGTCGGTGCTGCCGGAGTCGGGGGGCGCACCGGTGGTGCTGTCCGGAGAACCGCCGGACCCGTCCCGGATCCCGTCCGGCTGCCGCTTCCACGCACGGTGCCCGCTTCTGGCCTCGGGAGAGGCGTCAGCGGTGTCGGACCGCTGTCGGGGCGAGGACCTGCCGGTCCTGGACGGGTGGCGACGGGCGGTGGCCTGCCACTGGGTGACGGGGACCCCACGGGACTGAGCCCGCACCGGACCCGGTCCCGTCACCGCCCCGTGGGACCGGCGGCCGAGGGCCCGGCACCGGTGCGGGCCCCCGCCGCCGGGCGACCGGACGATCAGGCCCGGTCGTACTCCTCCGTCAATTCGCGGCAGCGCTTCACGTCGCCGGCCATCGCCTGGAGGAGGTCGTCCAGGGTGTCGAACTTGAGCATGCCGCGCACGTACGCGAGGAAGTCCACGGCCACGTGCAGCCCGTACAGGTCGAGCCCCTCGCGGTCGATCGCGTACGCCTCCACCGTTCGGTCCTTGCCGTCGAACTGGGGGTTCGTGCCGACCGAGATCGCTGCCGGCATCCGCTCTCCCGCAGCCGTCAGCCAGCCGGCGTAGACGCCGTCCGCCGGGATCGCCGTGTGCGGCACGGTCTCGACGTTGGCCGTCGGGAAGCCGAGCTCCCGGCCGCGCTGCGCACCGCGGACCACGACCCCCTCGACCCGGTGCGGGCGGCCGAGGATCTCGGCCGCGCCCGCCATGTCGCCCTCGGCGACCAGGCGGCGGGTGAGGGTGGAGGAAAAGGGCTCGCCGCCACCGGCCGCACCGCTGACGTAGAGGTCGACGACCTCGACCTCGTAGTCGTAGGTGGCGCCCGTCTCGGTGAGGAATTCGACGTTGCCGGCGGCCCGGTGCCCGAAGCGGAAGTTGGGGCCCTCGATGACCAGCTTGGCGTGCAGCTTGTCGACGAGCACCTTGACGATGAAGTCGGCCGGGGACAGCTGGGAGAACTCGGTGGTGAACGGCAGCACGAGCACCGCGTCCACGCCCAGCTCCTCGATCAGCTCGGCGCGCCGGTGGTGCGGGGCGAGCAGCGGGGGGTGGCTGCCGGGGCGGACGACCTCGGAGGGATGCGGGTCGAAGGTGACCACGACGGAGGGGACGCCCAGCTCCCGGGCGCGCTCGACGGCCCGGCCGATGATCAGCTGGTGTCCGCGGTGCACCCCGTCGTAGGAGCCGATGGTGACGACGCTGCGCCCCCAGTCCTGGGGGATGTCCTCCAAGCCACGCCAGCGCTGCACTGTGACCGCTCCTCGTCCGCCTGTTCGCCCTGTTCGCCTTTACGCAGGTCTAAGACTGCCATGTCCACGGCTGTCGGCACGCATCGGCATGGCGCTACCGGTACTGCGCAGCGCCCGGAGGCCCTCCGGGCCGATGAGCGGCTCCCAGTCATCGGGGGCGGCGACCGTCCAGGCCAGCAGCAGTGCGGCGAACGCGGACCGCTCGCGGACGACCCCTGCCAGGGCCCGGTCGAACCACCGGGCACCCTCCGGAGTCCGGACGCACAGCGCACCGACCCGTTGCACGAGCGTCCGGGTGCGGACCGCACTGCGCAGCTCGGCGCCCTCCGCGGCGGCCCTCAGGAGCGCCTCCAGGACCGTGTGGTCACCACTCTCGACCTCATGGCACTCGTGCTCCAGGAGGACGTCGAGCAGCTCGGCCCGCAGATGACGGGAGGCACCGGTGCCGGGGGCCGCGAGAACGGGGGCGAGTGCGCACCGCAGTGCCGCGGGACGGCCCCGGATCAGGGAGGTGACCAGGGGGAAGAGGACGGCCCTGGCCGCCGGTCCGTCCTCGAACCGGCGGTCGACGAAGGCCGCGACGTGTCGGGCCCCCTCGGGGTGGCCGGTTGCGTAGTTGCGGACGAGGGCGGCGATCCTGCGGGCCAGGGCCGGCGTGTCGACCTCTGCGAGGGCCTGCAGGGCGGCTGCCGGCGCCTCCCCGGCACCGTACAGCCGGAGCCGCAAACCGACGAGGGCCTCGTCGGGGTGGGTCGGGAGGGCTTCGGCGAGGGAGTCCGCGGGGACCCGGGGGTCGGCCAGGGCGCGGGGCAGGTGGCGGGACCTGCTGTGCGGGTCGCGGACGAGCAGTCCGAGGGCGACGCCGTGGAGGTTCTCCTCGCCGGGGCTGGCGAGCAGGGCGAGCGCCGCGTAGCGCAGGAGCTCCCGGTCGGCGGTCGTGGTGGTGTGCCGCGCCACCAGGTGCCCGTACGCAGCGGCGGCGGCACGGCGCTCCGGACGCCCGTCGTCGTGGGCCCAGCGGTCGACGGCCCGGCAGAGCGCGGAGGGCTCGTCCTCGGCGAGCGCGACGAGGAGGTGGTCGGCGAGCGGATGGGCGGTGGCGACGAGCGACTCGCACAGGTCGTCGACGGCGAGGCCCCGGTGGGTGTGCAGGAGGGCCTGGGCAGCGGTGGCGACGGTCGCGTGGGGAGCGGCGGGCAGCGGCCGGGCGTCGCCGAACCAGCGGCAGAGGAGGGGCTGGACGCCCCGGGGGTCGGCGGCGAGGAGCGCGGCCACCGCTTCGAGGACGCGGTCCCCGTGGGGCGGTGCGCCCGGCGGCGGGTCGGCGGGGACGAGCCGTCGCAGCAGATCGATCCGCTCGTCTTCGCCGATGGGCAGGGCCAGCCAGAACGGGGGCCCGAAGGGGGCGAAGACCGGGTGCCGCCGGGGGCGGGCGCCGATCCGGTCGGCGAGCAGGCGCAGGACGGACAGGTACGGGCGCGGGTCGGACATCCCCTGCACGCCGTCCCGGAGGAGCCGGGCCGCCCACCAGGCCCCGTCCCCGTGTTCCTCCTCCTCGGCGAACCGCGCCAGTGCCTCGACGAGCGCCACGAGCCGGGGTGCGAGCCCGGCGGGCCCCTGCTCCCGGTGGAGCAGGGAGAGCGCCTGCGACACGGGACCGATCCGGTGCCGGGGCACGGGTAGCTGCCCGCCCGGTCCTTCGGTGCGGGCGTCCCGCTGCGCCGGCAGATCGGCCCGGGCCGGGCCACCGGTGTCGGGCGCGCCGGGCTGCCCGAAGGGGCCGGAACCGGTCGGCGCGCCGGGCCGGACCGAGGGGCCCGGCCCGTCCGTGCGGTCCGTGCGGTCCGCCGCGGCTTCCCCGGGAGCCGGGCGGCCGGGCCCCGGGAGCGGCTCTCCGTGGTGGCTGTGGACCAGCCCGTGGAGGGCCGCGTCCAGGTCGAGGTGGGCGGCCTGGACCCAGTCGGCGAGTTCCTCGTGGGCGAAGCGGTAGCCCGCGCCCGCCGGGACGAGGAGGCCCTCGGTGAGGACGGCGGGGGCCCATCCCTCCCGCCAGGGGAACAGTTCCTCGAAGGAGGGCCGGTCGAGGACGCCGTGACCGGGTCCGAGGCATCTGCGGGCCGCCTCGTGGACTCGGCCGGTCACCCGTGCGGCGAGCCGGCGGACCGCGGCCCCGCGGAGCTGCGGCCGGGCCCCGGCAGCGATCCGGACGGCGACCCGCAGGCACATCAGGTCCAGGTGGGCGGTGAAGATCTCCTCCCGCCCGGGCCTCCCGGGCACCTCTCCCGGCAGCGCCGCCCGTACCTCGGCGAACAGCCTCAGGGCCAGCGGGTGACGGGCGTCCGCCTCTGCGACGGCCTCCGCCCCGATCCCGTATCCCTCCCGTACGGCACGCGCCTCGGCCTCGGTGTACGGCCCGAGGGGGACGGCGGAGGGCAGGCCGTCGGCAGGAGGCTCGGTCGGTCGGTGCAGGGCGTCGGGGGCGTAGAGGGCGCCGGCCTGCTCCCAGTGCTCGGGGCGGCAGGCCGTGACGAGGCGCACCCGGTGGGCACGGAGCCACTGCTCGGTGGTCGCGGTCCAGTCGGCCAGCCGGTGGGCGAGGAGCGGTGGCATCTCCTCGGGTCCGTCGAGGACGACCAGCAGCGGGCGGCCGGCCTCCCGGGCGAGTGCGGCGGCGCGTTCCGGGGTCGCGGTCGTGGTGTCACCGGGCACTCCGGAGGCGGTGACGATGCGGCCGGCTTCGTGGAGGGCGCGGGCGACGGCATCAGCGAGCGAGCGGTCCTCGGCGCGCAGGTCCGCGCCGCGCAGCCGGACGGTGGGAGCGGGGGCCGCTCCCCGGGCCCGGCGGACGCAGAGGGCGGCGAGGGCGGTGGTGCGACCGGTGCCGGGGGCGCCGACGAGGGCGAGGACCGGCGTGTCACCGGCCGTGAAGCGGGTGAACTCGCGCAGACAGTCAGGGCGTTCGACGGGCTCGGGCCAGGGGGCGGGGTCCCGTGCGGGTCCGGTGGAGGTGGCGGTGAGCTCCAGGATCGCGGCGAGGTTGAGGTCGGGGCCATAGGCGGGAACGGTGGCCGCGTTGCGCCGCAGCAAGGGGGCGAGCGGGCCGACGGGCCGGAGCGGCACGGCGTATCCGGCGGCCCTGCGGTCGCCCCGTAGGGAGGTGCCGAGCACGCCGAGGACGGTGCCGGTGGCGGTGTCGAGAACGGGGCCGCCGGTGGCATGTCCGCCGCGACGGAGTGCGTCGGCGCCTTCGGTGCCGATGGCGAGTGCGAGGGCGTCGGCCAGGGAGTGGAGGCGGTCGGTGGCGACGTGGGTCACGACCGCCGGGCCGAGGACGCGCGCTTCGCGCCAGCCCCCGGCGGCGATTCGTACGTATGTGCCGGGATCGATCTCGCTGCGGGTCGCGACCGGCAGCGGGCGACCGCCGAGTCCTTCGGTCCGTACGAGGGCGAGACCGCTCTCCGGCAGGGGGGTGATGGACTCGACGCCGACGGAACAGGTCCGGTCGTCGTGGGCGCACAGGGTCACGCGGCCGAGCCCGTCGACGGCTTCGTGGCTGGTGACGACCGTTCCGTGGTGGTCGACGAAGAACCCGGTGCCGCGCGGCCGGCCCGCCGGATCGCAGATCCTCACCAGCGTCCCCAGGTCCCCGCGTCCCATGGTGTCGACGGTAGGCAGCCGTTGATCACCCGGAGACGCTCCTCAGGAAACGCGCCCCCGGCGCTCCCCCCGTTCACTCCGAGCGCCTCCCTGATGAGGTGAATTTCCACGACTTCGCGGGACAGACACTCCCAGGGGAAACAGAGGGGGGCGACGGGGGAAAGACGTGGGGCGGGCA